>NZ_JBJKEX010000029.1:0-19117 GCF_045505405.1 Hansschlegelia beijingensis
CGATCGCTGTAGCTCCGCTCGAACGGCGTGCGTCGTCTTGGCGCTCCCGTGAAGAACTTGGCCCATAGCGCGTCCCTCTCTGACGGCAATAAAGATACGCCATCACACCGTGGGACTAAACACCTAGAGGACATCCGCGCAGGACGGCTCTGCTCGATGAGCAGGACGGCCGTCAACGAGCGACCGAAGTTCCTGGTGTGGGGAGACTCGCACGCGCCTGCCCTTGCGCCTGGCATCTTCAAGGCGGGCGACAAGCTCGGCCTCCCCGGAGTGCTCGTCGGCGCCGGGTCCTGCCCGCCGCTGGAGGATTTCGAGACGCTGACCGCGCGTCCGGAAACGAGGCGACGCTGCCACGAGGTGAATGAGGCGGCCTTCGACTTCCTGCAGCGGGAGCGCGTGCCTCTGGTCTTCCTGGTGGCCCGCTGGGCTCGCGCGGCGTCGGGCAACGGCTTTGGCGAAGAGGGCATGTTCTTCGATCCGGCCAAGGTGCCGCCGCCGGTGCCTGGCGAGGATGCGAGGTTCGCCGCGGCGCTAGATCGCACGCTGGCGCGCCTCATGAGCTACGGCGTCCATCCTGTGGTCGTGCTCGATGTGCCGGAGGCCGGCTACGCCGTCGCCTACGCCACTGCGAAAGCCATGATGGCCGGCCGCGACCTGTCGAAGATAACGCTGACGCGTCGCGCGGAACTCGAACGGGATGGCCACGCGACCGACATCATCGAGCAGATCGCGGCGAAGTATAACGCGCCGACCGTGGAGCCCGACCCGTTCTTCTGCAACGACGACGTCTGCGATCTCGTGCGCGGCGGCGTGCCGCTCTACCGCGATTCAGACCACATCACGCGGACGACGGCGTTGCAGCTGAGCGACATATTCGACTCGGCGTTCGCCTCCTTCGTCAAGGCGTCGAACTGACCGCCGCCCCTGAGGCGCGCCGCGCGGCCGATGAGATAGAGCATGACCTGGCCGCTCTCGTGCCGGAGCGAACGCCAGGGAGGCGGCGCGCGCCGCCTCCCTGTTCGCGCCTGTCACTCGGGGGCGAGCCGCTCCTCCTCGCCCTTGCCGCCGCGGGTCTTCCAGAGCGACACCACGACGCCGCCGGCGATGAGCGCGAGCGTCACGCCGAGCGAGATCGCCGGGTCGACCTTGCCGAAGAAGTGCGACCAGAAGATCTTGGCGCCGATGAACACCAGCACGAGCGCGAGCGCGTACTTCAGATAGGCGAAGCGCTGCGCCATCGCGGCGAGCGCGAAATAGAGCGCGCGCAGGCCGAGCACGGCCATGATGTTCGCGGTGAAGACGATGTAGGTGTCGGTCGTGATCGCGAAGATCGCCGGCACGGAATCGACCGCGAAAACGAGGTCGGCGACGTTGATCACGACCAGCGCGAGGAAGAGCGGCGTCGCCCACAGCACGAGCTTGCCGGTGACAGGATCGGGCTGACGAACGAAGAAGCTCTCGCCGTGAAGCGCCGGCGTCACGCGCATGCGCCCCGACAGCCAGCGCAACGCGGCGTTCTGGGAGATGTCGGTCTCGCCCTCGCCCGCGAACAGCATCTTCACGCCCGTGAAGGCCAGGAAGGCGCCGAAGATCAGCAGGATCCAGTCGTAGTCCTGCACGAGCGCCGCGCCGACGCCGATCATCAGGCCGCGCAGCACGAGCACCGCCAGAATGCCCCAGACGAGCGCCCGGTACTGATAGCGCGGCGGGATCGAGAAGTAGCCGAAGATCAGCGCGATGACGAAGACGTTGTCGATCGAGAGCGCCTTCTCGATCGCGTAGCCGGTGAAGTAGTTCATGCCGGCCTCCGGTCCCATCGAGGACCAGATCCAGCCGCCGAAGGCGACCGCGACGGCGATGTAGAAGGCGGACAGCTTCAGGCTGTCGGCGACGCCGAGCTCCTTGGACTTTCGGTTCAGGACGCCGAGGTCGAAGGCGAGCAGCACGCCGACGAGCGCGAGGAAGGCGAGCCACAGCCAGGCGGGCTTGCCGACGATTTCGGCGAAGAGGAAGTCAGGAAGAAATTCAGCGATCATGCGACGTCGTCGTCCTCTGGTCTCGAGGACGACGGCGAGCGTCGACGCGGACGCTGCGCCACCGTCCCGCGAGGGTTGGGTGGGGCAGTCCGACATCGCGTGCTTCGGCAAGGACGAAGAACGCCAGAGGGGCCCGGACCGTTCTGACCAATGCGACATGGCTCACCCGCCGCCCGGGCTCAAGAGCGGCGAATGCAACCTGACGCGACTGTGATCGTGGCCGCGCCGTTTTCCCACGCGGGCGAGAACCGCCCTGCGGAGGATCCCCGCGCGCTGCAAGACGACCGCGCTGCGGGCAGATGACGAGCCTTCCGGTCGGCCGCAGGCCGCTGGGCGGTGCCCTTAGATCAAGGCCTTGGGCAGCATCATGTGGATGCCCTTGTTGCCGTCGACGAGCTGCGTCACCCGCACGTCCCCGGCGAGCGAGCACAGCATGTAGGCCTCGTTGCGGGTGAGGTTCGATCGCAGGCAGACGTGGCGAACCATCTCGCGCACTGCCTGCTTCGCCGCGTCGTCGAGATCCTCGTCGAGCCCGATCGAGATCAGATGCGTGCCGGTCTCCGCGAACGGGAACTCGACCGCCATGTCCTTGCGGACGGTGAGCCGGAACGTGCCCTCGATGCCCATCTCGAGCGCGGTGATGCAGACCTCGCCGTCGCCCTGCACGCCGTGGCCGTCGCCTGCGAAGAACAGCGCGCCTTCGTTGAAAACCGGCAGATAGAGCGTGGTCCCGGGCTTCAGCTCCTTGTTGTCCATGTTGCCGCCGAAGGCGCGCGGAACGGGCGAGCCGCATCGGCCCCATGCGGGAGGAGGCGCGACGCCCATGATGCCGAAGAACGGGTCGAGCGGCACCTCCACGCCCCAGGGAAGCGTGCAGATCCCTTTCGTGGCGTCGATCGTGGGGTGGATCGTCTCGTAGTCGGTGAACTCGTCCGGCAGAGTCCCGAGCAGCGGAAGGATCGCCACGAACCCCCAGTCCATCGTCGGCCTGGCTTCGAGGATGTCGACCTGCAGCACGTCTCCGGGTTCGGCGCCCTCGACGAAGACCGGGCCGGTGATGAAGTGCGGGCCGCCGCTTTGCTGCAGGGTGTCGAGCGCGGCCATGTAGTCCGCGGGCACGCGCGAGGCGTCGGGCGGCAGGCACTCCTTGCCGCCGGCGGGGAACGACGTGAGCGTCACGGTGTCCCCGGAGGCGATGCGCGCGACCGGCTTCGAAGCGCTGTCCAGGTAGCCCCAGACCATGTTCTCGGGCGCAGAGGAGATCGTGTGGTGACGAGCCATAAGAGCTTCGCTTTCTGCGTGAGTGTCAGACGGACATGAAGCGGGAGAGGCGGTCGCGGCTCATCTCGTCGCGCAGTCCCTGATCGACGACCTGGCCGCGCGACAGCACCACGAACCGGTCGGCGATCGCCGCGGCGAAATCGAGATACTGCTCGACCAGCAGGATCGATATCCGGCCCTTGAGGCCGCTCAGCACGGTCTCGATCAGCTGGACGATCGACGGTTGGACGCCCTCGGTGGGCTCGTCGAGGATGATCAGCTTGGGGCGGGTGACGAGGGCCCTGGCGATCGCGAGCTGCTGTTGCTGGCCGCCGGAGAGGGCGCCGCCGCGGCGGTCGGCCATCTCGCCCAGCACGGGGAAAAGCCGGATGACCTCCGAAATCCCCTCCCCGGCGACGTCGCCATGCGCGCGCGCGGCCACGACGAGGTTCTCCCTGACGGTGAGCTCGGCGAAGATCTCCCGGCCTTGCGGCACATAGGCGACGCCTGCGCGTGAGCGGCGGTAGTTCGGGCTCTGCGTAACGTCCGCGCCGTCGAACAGGATCGCCCCGCGCGTGACGGGCAGCAGCCCCACGAGGCACTTCAGCAGGGTGGACTTGCCGGCCCCGTTGCGGCCGAGGACCGCGAGGCACTGGCCGGGCTCGACCTCGAGCGAAACGCTCCTCAGGACCTGGGAGCCGCCATAATGCTGATCGAGATCGCGAACCGTGAGCTTCATCGTCTCACCGGCCCAGATAGACGTCGACGACGCGCGCGTCGGCGCGGGCCCGGGCCATGGAGCCCTCGAACAGCGTTCGGCCCTCATGCAGCACCGTCACCCGGTCCGCGATAGCCTCGACGAAGTCCATGTCGTGTTCGACCACGACGATGGCGCGCTCGGGGGTCCGAAGGCGCCGAATGAGGGCCGCGGTGCGCTCGGTCTCCTCGTCGGTGAGGCCGGCGACGGGCTCGTCCAGCATCAGAACCCTGGGCTCGGACACGACCACCATGGCGATCTCGAGCCACTGCTTCTGGCCGTGGGCGAGTTCGCTCGCGAGCCGATCCGCATGCTCCGCAAGCCCGACCGTCTCCAGGATGGCCGCGACCTTTTCCTTCGATCCCTCGTCGTCCGCGCCGCCGAGCCCGATCTCGACGTTGTCGCGAACGGACAGCGCCTCGAACACGCTCGGCTTCTGGAACTTGCGCCTGACGCCCGACCGCGCGATCGCGCTCTCGCTGCGGCCCGTGAGCTCAAGCCGCTCGTCGAACAGGACGCGGCCGGCCCTGGCGCGGCTGACGCCGGAGATGACGTCGAGCAGCGTCGTCTTGCCCGCGCCGTTGGGGCCGATGACGGCGCGCACCTCGCCATAGTCGATGGCGAGCGACAGATCGTCGATCGCACGAAAGCGCCCGAACTCGACGGTCAGGCCCTCGACCAGCACCGCGACGGTCATGACGCCGCATCCTGCGGCCGAAGCGCGCCGGGACGCGACAGCAGCGCGGGGCGCCAGCGGCCGATGTCGAGCAGCCCGTTCGGAAAGATCAGCGCGACGAGGATGACGAGGCCCGACAGCACGAAGGGCCAGAGCTCGGGAAGGGTCGCCGACAGCGAGAACTTGATGGCGTTGACCAGCACCGCGCCGATCACCGCCCCGGCGAGCCGGCCGCGGCCGCCGATGGCGCACCAGACGGCGATCTCGAGCGAAAGCTCCGGCGAGAGCACGCGCGGATTGATGATGCCGACCTGCGGCACGTAGAGCAGCCCGGCGATCGCCGCGATCACCGCCGACAGGCACCAGACCGCAAGCTTGAGCCGCAGCGTTTCGTAGCCGAGCGAGCGCAGCCGGGTTTCGTCATCCCGGGTCGCGACCAGCAGGCGGCCGAACCGGCCGACCATCAGCAGCCTGCATCCGATGAGCGTGACGCCGAGCGCCCCCAGCGAGGCGAGCGCGAGCCCGGTCGCGACGCCCGGCGACTGGAACGGCACGCCGAAGATCGTCTGGAAGCCGGTCATGCCGTTATTGCCGCCGAAGCCGGTGTCGTTCCGGAACATCAGCAACATCGCCACATAGACGAGCGCCTGGGTGATGATCGCGAAATAGACCCCGCCGACCCGCGAGCGGAACGACACCCAGCCGAACGCGAACGACGCCGCGAACGACGCCGCGACCGCCGCCAGCAGCGCGACCGGGAAGCTTCCGAGCGGCGCCCACCAGGCCGGAAGCGCCGTCCAGCCCATGAACTGCACGATGTCGGGCGTGACCCCGGTGGTCGCGACCGACTGCTCGAGCAGGTGCATGCCCGCGACGTAGCCGCCGATGGCGAAGAACAGTCCGTGTCCGAGGCTGAGGATGCCCGCATAGCCCCAGATCAGGTCCAGCGCGACCGCGAGCAGGGCGAAGCAGGCGAGTTGCCCGATGATGTTGACCCGATAGCCGGACAGGCCGGGCCACAGGGCGACGACGGCGAAAGCGAGGAGCGTCGCGGCCGCGACGCCGGAGAACACCCGGTCGTCCAGCGCGCGAGCCAGATAGCGAGGCTTCGGCGCGATCATGCCCGCGCCCTCCCCCGCCCTCACTTGCGCCGCCCCTTGACGGCGTAGAGACCCTCGGGCCGCCACTGCAGGAAGGCGATGATCATCAGCAGCACGATCACCTTGGCGGCGACCGCGCCGTAAAGCGGTTCGATCAGGACGTTGATCTGTCCGACGCCCAGCGCGGCGAAGGCCGTGCCCGCGAGGGTTCCCACGCCGCCCAGCACCACGACCATGAAGCTGTCGACGATGAAGTTCGAACCCATCTGGGGGTTCACGTTATAGATCGGGCAGAGCGCGAGGCCCGCGAGCCCCGCGAGCCCCGAGCCCAGGCCGAACGCCATCATGTCGACCCGCCGGGTCGCGACGCCCACGCAGCCGGCCATCGCGCGGTTCTGGGTGACCGCGCGGATGTTGAGGCCGAGCGGGGTGCGCTTCAACACGAACCAGGTCAGACCAAGCGTCAGGCCCGCGAAAACGATCGCGAACAGGCGGTTCCAGGTGATGATGAAGTCGCCCATCAGGAGACGGCCGCCCGAGATGTACCAGGGCGTCACGAACTGGAGGTTCTGCGTGCCGACCGCGACACGCATCAGGTTCACCAGCAGCAGGCTGACGGCCCAGGTAGCGAGCAGCGTCATCAGCGGACGGGTGTAGAGGCGCCGCACGATCGTCGCCTCGAGCGCGACCCCGATCCCCGCCGTCACGAGGAACACGACCGGGATCGCGGCGATCAGATACCAGTCGATCAGGCCGGGCGCGACGGCGCGCAGGGCCTCCTGCACCGCGTAGGCCACATAGGCGCCGATCATGATGAACTCGCCCTGGGCGAGATTGATCACGCCCATCAGCCCGAAGATGATCGCAAGTCCAGCCGAGGCCATGAACAGGATCGAGGCGACGGACAGCCCGTTGTAGAACACGTTGAGCGCGTTGGAGATTGAGAGCCAGCGCCCGATTGAGGCGACGCCGCTGTCGACCGCCATGCGGAAGTCGGGATCCGTCACGTAGGCCGGATCGCTCTTCAACGCGTCGATCCGGGTCAGCGACCGCCGGTCCGGGGTCGCGGCGATCCGCTCGATTGCCGCGATGCGCTTCGACATGTCCGGCGAATTGAGCAGGGCCGCCTGGCCCACGGCGAGGATGCGGTTCCTCAGCCCCACGTCGGATTCGGCCTCCGCCGCCTTCTCGAAGAATTCCGGCGGCAGCGATCCCGCGCGCCGCTCGAGCGCGGTCAGCGCCGCACCGCGATCGTTCGGGGTCGCGCCGCTGCGAAGCGTGGCGGCCGCGCGGACCGTCTCGAACAGCGGCCGGTTCTTCAGGCTGAGCAGCGGAGACGTTCCGCCCGATCCTTCGGACGGCGCGAGGGTCGCGGCGTTCACGGCGCCGTCCGGAAGCGCGATGATCGGCCCCTGCGGACCGCATTTGAGGCTGCGGTCAATCGCGGCGCCGGATAGCGCCGCGGCCCATCTGGCATCGTCGATCGTCGCGTCGACCAGCCCCGCCAGCATGGCGTTGGCGGCGTCCGTCATGCCGGTGGCGCCGCCACAGACCTGGCTCGCGACCGCCGCCCGATCAAACGCCGCCGCAGCCGCCCCGCACGTCAGAACCGCGCCGAACAGACCCGCGAACAGGGCACGCCACCACACCGTTATCGCCCTGCGTGTCGGGATCAGCCGTACTGGCTCATCGGCACCGGCTTCGGCGTGCCCTCCGACTGCCAGAGCACGTCGAAGCCCTGGGAATCGTTGACCGAGCCGATGAAGACGCCGCGCGAGACGTAGTTGTTCTCGGCCGTCATGCCGATCTTGTAGCCGGACGGGCAGTCGAAGCTGAGCCCGGCGAACGCCTTCTGCACTTCCGGCACGTCGAAGGAGCCGGCCTTCTTGGCGGCCAGCGCCCACAGGTGAACCGCGTCATAGGTCGAGACCATCGGGTCGATCGCGACATCGGGACGGAACGGCGCCTTGGTCCGGCCGACGTAATCGGACCAGGACTTCAGGAACTTCTGGTTCGCTTCGCCCTTGGCCTGCTGGAGATAGGCCCAGCAGTTGAGGTGGCCGACGAGCTTCTGGGTGTCGAGGCCCTCGAGGTCCGCCTCCACCATGTCGAGGCCGAGGACCGGAACGTCGGAGGACGAGATCCCCTGGTTCGCGAACTCGCGCATGAAATCGGGGATCGAGGAGCCGACGACCGTCAGCACCACCACAAGCTTCCCGCCCGGCGCGTCCGCGAAGGCGCGGATCTGGTTCACGATGGTCTGGAAATTCGAGAAGGAGAACGGCACGTACTCCTCCTTCCAGGCGCTCTCCTCGATGCCCTTGGTCTTCCAGTAGCCCTTGAGCTGCTTGTTGATCGTGCGCGGCCAGACATAGTCCGAGCCGACCATGAAGAAGCGCTTGGCCTCAACGCCGTCCGGGCTCATCAGGTAGTCGACCGCGGGCAGCACCGAGCTGGCAGGCGGCGAGTTCACGTAGACGACGTTCTTCGAGTTCTCGTCGCCCTCGAAATGGAGGGGGTAGAACAGAAGCCCGTTGTTCTGCTCCACCACCGGCAGCACGGATTTGCGCGACACGGACGTCCAGCAACCGAACAGCGCGGCGACCTTGGTCTCCGACAGCATCTGCCGACCGACCTGTGCATAGAGCGGCCAGTCGGAGGCAGGATCCGACGTGACGACTTCGATCGTGGAGCCGTTGACGCCTCCCGCCGCGTTGATCTCTTCGGCCGCCATCTTGGCGACGAAGTTCATGCGGCCCTCGAGGTTCGCCATGGTGCCCGAGGAGGAGAACAGGCAGCCGAGCTTCACGGTCCCCGCCGCGCGGGCGGACTGTATCAGCGGCGGCGCGGCCAGCGGCAGGAGCGCGCCAGCCGCCGCTGCGCCCGTGGTTCTGAGGAAGGTTCTGCGGTCGAACTTGCTCATCGCCTTGGGCCTTCAGAGGATTTCGTCACCCGACGCTGACGCCGCGGTGCCCCTCCGAGCAAGGTCAAATTTCAGCTTGCGAAGCGCTCCGAATAGGCAGTCCGGCGACCGTCCTCCGGCGATGTCAAAATTGACATTGGAAGGTCAGACGGCGGCTCAGCGGGTGCCCGGCCGTCGCCCATTCGCCAAGCTCAACCGCGCAGCCGCGCGGCTCCTGTCGGCCATGCGGTTTCGGAGCTTGCGAGAACCCGCCCGCCGGATCACTCTGCCCGAACTATGAGCATGTCCACATGGTGGGCTAGAGCGCGAGGTTCGGAGATGGCCGCGTCGCGTCTGACGGATGAAGAGATCGCGATCCTCCTGGGAGAGGTCGCGGCCGGCGCTTCGCTCGAGGCGGTCTGCGCGAGCGCGCATGTGTCTGTCCGCACCTTCTATCGCTGGAAGCGGAAGTTCGAGGGACTGACGCCGTCGGGCGTACGGCAGCTCAAGGCGCTTCGCCGCGAGAACACCGAACTGAAGCGCCTTCTGTCCGCACAATCCGGGGGCCGTCTCGGGGCGACCGCGCTCTCCCCGAACGCAAATCGGCCAGCTCCCGACTCCGCCGCCTTGAGAGAGAACCGCGGCGTCAGCCTTGGCCGATTTGCGACCGTCCGATCGGGCGCGTCATCATCTTGAGGCGGACCGGCAACCGCTTCTTGAGCTACGACGCATCCCGATAGCGGGACGGCGTGACGCCGGTGGCTCGCTGAAAGGTCTGCGCGAAGTGGCTTGGGCTCGAATAGCCGACAGCCAGGCTGATCTCCATGACGGACACGTCGGTCTCGCGCAGGAGGCGCTGCGCTTCGGCGATCCGAAGGCCTGCGAAACATCTCTGCGGCGAACATCCCATGGAGCGGCTGAACACCCGGCTGAAATGGAAAGGGCTCATCTCCGCGACCGAGGCGAGATCGGCCAGCGAGAACGGCTCGGCGAGGTTGTCGCGCATGTGCCGGAGGATCGCGCGCACCCGGAACGCCGGCAGGCCGCTCCGCCGGCGGATACGGCGACCCGGGTCGGCGAAGGCGCGCAGCACGCAGACCGCCAGCGCCTGCCCGACGCCCTGCAGAAGCGTCGGGGCGGGCGCCGCTCCGTTTGCGATCTCGCGATGAATGAGCTCGAGCAGGGTCGAGACGGCCGGGTCGCGAGCGCCGGAGGCCTCACGCAGCGCCGGGCGCTGCGGCTGCCCGAACAAATCTGCGGCTGCGGCCTCGATCAGGTGAACGCCGAGATGGACGTGCAGCGCCTCGAAGGACTCGCCCTCCGCCCGCCATCGCAGCTCATAGGGCTCGTCGGAATCGACGACGAACAGGTCTCCGCGGCGGACATCGACTGCGCTCCACCCCTCGCCAAGGTCGCGCTCCTCGACCCGCGCCGCGCCGGCTGCGATCCAGACCAGCAAAGGATCCGCCACCGCTGGCGCAATGAACGGCTCCACTATGGTGCGATGGAGGAAGCGCTCGACCAGCAGGCCGCCCGGTCCGGTGTCGGCCTGCCCCAGGATCTCGCCCGGGACGTGGCGCAGAAGCGAGCGCGCCCTCGGCGGAGGATCTTCCGCCGTCATCCGATCGGGACGCTCATCCCGCCGTCCGCCATCACCACCGACCCGACGATGAAGCTGGCGCGGTCGGAGGCCAGGAACGCCACGATCTCGGCGATCTCCCGCGGCTCGGCCGCCCGGCCGATCGGCGCCTTGCCGCCGTGCTCGGCGAGGAATTCGCGGCCATCCTCGCGAAAATGATCGAGGATGTTGGTGATGACGTCGCCGACCCCGATCGCGTTGACGCGGACACCGTGCGGGATCGCCTCCAGCGCCTGCGTCCGGGTCAGCTGCGCCAGGGCGCCCTTCGAGGCGGCGTAGGCGGCGATCCCCGGGAAGGCGAAGAATGACGCATAGGACGCGATGTTGACGATCGCTCCGGAGCGCCGCGCCATCATGACCTTCTGGGCCTCGCGCGAATGCAGGAACGCGCCTGTGACGTTGGTCTGCATCTGCCAGTCCCACTCCTCGCGGCTGAGCTCGACCAGTTCCTTGTAGATGATCCGTCCGGCGTTGTTGACGAGGATGTCCAGGCCGCCGAACCGCTCGGCGGCGAGCTTCACCGCGGCCTCGGCGGAACCGTCGGCCGCGACGTCGGCGACCAGAGGCGCGACGCCGTCGCACGCGAGTTCCTCGACCGCGGGATTGACGTCCTCCGCCACGACCTTCGCGCCGCGCTCGTGCAGAAGCTCGGCGACGGCTCGGCCAATGCCGCTCGCCGCCCCGGTGACGATCGCGACCTTGCCCGCGACTTCGTTGATGACCGTGTCCTGTGTCATGCCGTGTGGCTCCGCATCCTGAGAGATGACGGCCGCTTCCGGTCTTCTAGGAGAGCGACCACGAGCCGCCAGACTAGGAGCCGCAGGCGCGCCGATCGCTCGGCGGCTTGCGCAAGCTGTCGGGATCTTGCGCAAACCCGCGCGGCCGCGGCTCCTTCGGCGGAAAACAGCGGCTGGCGTTGCTTTGCGGGATTATCGAAGGGCAGTCGCCTGCGCCCTCAGGCGGGATGCGGGCCGCGCCAGCGCTCGATCCTTTCGACATAGGACCGGGCCGCCTCGCCCCTTTCCTCGTCGCTCAACTTGTTCGCACGGTAAACCAGAAACGGCTCGGTCCACCGCCAGGCGCAGCGGCTCGCGGTGGACTGCAGGGGACGCAGCAACTCGGCCAGGGAGAACAGGTTCACCCCGTCGGGACGGTACGCTTCCGGCACATTTCCGGCCGTCGCCGCCACCATCACGGGCAGATCCCGCAGCCTCTCGCCCTCCTGCTCGGGCCGCAGATAGTACATGCGGGTCAGCACGACGTCCTGCCACGCCTTCAGCAGCGGCGGCGTTGAATACCACTGCACGGGGAACTGCAGGATCAGCCGCTCCGCCGAGAACAGCCGCTCCACCTCCGCGTCCACGTCGATCGAGCGCGGGTCGGGATAGAGCGACCCCATGTCGTGGACGACCACGCCGGCAAGCTGCGCGGCCGCCTCCCCCAAGGCCCGGTTCGCATGGGACCGGGCATAGTCGGGATGGAACACGAGAACCCGGGTCGTCATGGCGCCTCCTCGATAATCGTCCCCATTCAGGCTCCTCAAACGTCGAGCATCATCCTCAGCCTGACTGCCGAAGCCTGTAGTTGGGACGCACATAGGCCACCGAGAATCCGGCCCGGTGGTAGTTGCGGAAGGAGGCGTGGGAGGCCTCTTGGCCCGAAGGTGGATTGGCGGTCTCGGCGGTGAAGCCGAGCACGCCGGCCCCTGCGCCGTCGGCCAGGCGCGCCGCGATGAGGGCGCCCTGGGCGCCGCGGCCGCGGGCTTCCGTGAGCGTCGTATCCACGCCGAGCCAGGCGCACTGGCCGTTGATGAACATCGCGCCGGCGGCGACCGGTTCCTGGCCGTCGAAGGCCAGGTAGGTGCGCCAGCCGTCCCGAGCGGGAAGACCCGCAAACCATGGCCTTGCGGACTCCGGCAGGCCGAAGCCCTGCTGGACGACGCGCGCGAACTCGGCGCCGTGGTCACCGCCCACCGCACGAACTTCAAGGGCGCTCGCGCTGGGCGGAACGGCCATGGCGGTAGGTCGACGCCATTTCGCCCAGCCGGCGCCGGCCGGCTCCAGACCGCGCGCGGCGGCCCATTCGACGATCTCGGCGGGCTGCGCGACCGGTGAGATCTGGATCGCCCAGCCGCCGGCGTGCCGCTGAAGCCAGGCGAGCGCCTCTTCGAAATCTTCCGCGCTCCAGGGGACGCTGACCCCTGGAGCCATCACACGGTTGAACTCCGTGATCGGAACGGCCCGATTGGCCAGCGCGCCCGCGCCCGCCATTCGCTTGCAGGCGAGGCCGGCTTCCGCCGCATGATCGGGCGGCGCGGCTGCGAATAGATCGAGCCACGCGAGACACTCGGTTTCCTCGATGTCCTGCGCTGCGATCATCCCCGGCCTCCCGTCTCGCGCGATGCTCGGGAGCGATCCGCTTGTGCCCTCTGCCGTGACGTCGCTCTTCGTCATCCATCCCACCTTCAGCTGATCGGGAGACTTGGGCGCGCTCGCGGCACGGCCCTTCCCTTGGGCGGTCAGTCCGGAACGCGCGACCAGCCGCAGAACTGCAGCGGCCCCAGGATCTGCCCCCGAGCGGCCGTCGCGGCCTCGGCGAGACGCTCCTCCACCCGGTCGACGTCCGGGCGCGGCCAGCCGATCCGCTCCAGCTGCGGCACGACGTTTCGCAGCGTGGCTCCGTACCAGGCATAGAGCGGAGACTCCGGACCGCCGCTGGCCGGCGCCTCGCAGAACACCGTCGGCAAGCTCATCCCCGCCTGCTGGAAGTGCTCGACCAGGCGGCTTCCAGCGTCCGGATGCTGCAGGACCGAGCCGAAGGCGGCCACCAGCGCCTCCCACAGAGCAGTCAACGGCGGCAAGGCGGGCCAGGTGGGGTTTTCTCCCCGCAGGGTCGGCTCGTGGAAAGCGACGGTTCCGCCCGGGCGCACGCATTCGGCCAAAGCTTGGATGAGTTGGGCGGGAGACGCCTGATGGATGAGCACATAGCGGCCGACGGCCATGTCGAAGGCGGCCGGCTCCCGGAACGTCTCGTCTCCCTGAATGAAGGCGACGTTGCGAACAGCCAGCTCCGCCGCCCGGTCGCGCGCGGCCGCCACGGCTTCGGCGCTGCGATCGACGCCGAGCACGGCCCCGGAGGGGCCGACCAACTCTGCCGCGAGCAGAGAGACCTCGCCATTGCCGCATCCGAAGTCGAGCACACGCATGCCAGGCGCGACGCCCGCCTCCACGAGCATGCGCCGTGTGATCGGCCGCAGACACGCCGCCTGAAGCTCCAGACGGCGCAGCTCCGCGTCCGCATGGCCGAGAATGTAGGGAACGCTGTCGGGCATATCGCCCTCCTGGCTTGAGTGGACGCGCCCGTGCCAGAGCCGCGCCGTTCGCGCCCGACCTATCAGAAGGTAGATTTGTGGCTCGATTGAGATGGTTCGTCCGAACTGCGGCGCGCGGCGCGGCGCGCTGCGTCGCCTTCCTGGGCCGCATGCGGTAGCGTCGGCTCCGCCCTCGGGCCCGTGGAGTACGATTGATGGCCGTCGGACTGATCGCACTGCTCGACGACGTCGCGGCCATCGCCAAGGTCGCGGCCGCCTCGCTCGACGACGTCGCCGGCCAGGCCGCGAAGGCGGGCGTCAAGGCGGCCGGGGTCGTCATCGACGACGCCGCGGTGACGCCGCGCTACGTCGTCGGCTTCGCGGCGGAGCGCGAACTGCCCATCGTGTTCCGGATCGCGATGGGTTCTCTGAAGAACAAGCTGCTATTTCTGCTGCCGGCGGCCCTCGCCCTCAGCTGGTTCGCGCCCTGGGTGATCACGCCGCTGCTGATGATCGGCGGCGCCTATCTCTGCTACGAGGGCGCCGAGAAGGTTTACGAGGCGCTGTTTCCCCACAAGGCGCACGAGCATGAGAATGCGGTCGGCGGCGCGGGCGACGCCGCCGCGCTGGAGCAGCAGAAGATCTCGGGCGCGATCAAGACCGACTTCATCCTCTCGGCTGAGATCATGGCGATCACGCTCGCGGCCGTGCCGGCGGACGCCTCGTTCTGGAACAAGGCGATGGTGCTAGCGGTCGTCGGCCTGCTGATCACGATCGGCGTCTACGGCGTCGTCGCGCTCATCGTGAAGGCGGACGACGCCGGTGTCGCGATGGCGAAGAGCACGTCCAGATCGGCCTTCGGGTCCTTGGTGCGGAAGCTCGGCCGCGGGCTGGTCGTCGGAATGCCGTACCTTCTGAAGGGCCTCGCGATCGTCGGCACGGCTGCGATGATCTGGGTCGGCGGCGGCATCATCGTGCACGGCCTCGCGCATTACGGCTTCACGCACATCGAAGAGGCGCTCCATCACGCCGCCGAGGCGGCGTCGCACGCCCTGCCCGCCCTGTCGGGCGCAGCCGGCTGGCTGACGACCGCCGCCGGCTCCGGCGTCATCGGTCTCGCGATCGGCGCGGCGATCATCCCGCTGGCGAGCTACGTCATCGGGCCGGTCTGGCGCGCCGTCGGGGGAATGTTCGGCAAGAAGAGCGCGCCGGTGGCCTCGCCGCATGGCGGCGGCCACCACTAGAGAGAGGGAGGAGCGGGCCCGAGCGCCGACTCCTCAGCCTTGGCCGGACGCCTGCCGGAACAGCGCTAGAACGGCTTCCAGAAGCGGGACGTTGGCGTTGGTCTCGTGGAAGACCAGCGACACGTTGCGTTGCGCGTCCGCGCCCTCCAGCGGCCGGATCGCCACGCGCTGGCGGTACGACTCGAGCGGGCGCTCGGGCACGATCGCGATCCCGATGCCGCGCTCGACCATCTCGATGATGGCCTCGATCGAATCGAGCTCCATGAACTCGTCCGGCTCGATCCGCCGGCTTGCAAGGAACCGGCCGATGATGCGGCCAACGCCGGCATGGCGGTTGAAGCGTATGAAATTGGCGTCGAGGATCGCCTCGACCGTCGGCGGCGTTCCGGCGTCGAAGGCGGAGATCAACGCGAGGCGTTCCCGCATGATGATCTCGCTGCGCAGACCGGCCGGAAGCTTCGCCGGTTCGGTCACGATCGCGGCGTCCAGCGTTCCGTCCTGCACGCCTTCCACCAGAGGCTCCGACAGGGCGCTCTGAACCCGCATGTGGATGCCCGGATAGCGCCGGTTGATCGCCTGCAGGACGTTAGGCAGGAAGCCGATCGTCGCGGTCGGGATGCATCCCAGCATCAGGCGGCCCGTGAGCGCGTCGGCGTTCTCCGCGGTCTCGCGGATGCCTTCGAGCAGTTCGAGGATCTCGCGCGCCGACCGCGCGATCGCGATCGCGGTCGGCGTCATGACGGGAGGACGGACGCTCCGGTCGAACAGGGCGACCTGCAGCTCCTCCTCCAGCGCCTTGATCTGCATGCTGATCGCGGACTGGTTGATCTTCAGCCTCTGAGCCGCCTCGACGAACGACTTCGAGTCCTGGATCGCCACGAGACTTCGCAGAGCCCTCAGATTCACGCTGGTTCCTCGGTCTCTGGGGCCAGCCCCGGCGCGTTCACTCCGCTGCGGCTGGCGCCGATCGGCTCATCCGCTGGTCGTCCCAGGTTCCGTCGCGGGTCTGCGGCAGCCGCCAGCCGAGAACCTTGGAGGCGACCAGCGTGCGCAGCACCTGGGCGGTGCCGCCCCCGATCGTGAACATCCTGACGTCGCGCAGCATGCGCTCGATCGGCAAATCCTGCGAGTAGCCGCGGGCGCCGTAAAGCTGGAGCGCGTCGTTGACGACCTTGAAGGCCGCCTCGGAGGCGAAGATCTTGGCCTGCGCGGCCAGCACCGGGTCAGGGAACGGGCTGCCGTTCGGGCCGCGCGAGCGGGCGGCGGCGTACAGCATGAGACGGGACGCCGTCAGCTGCGTGCTCATGTCCGCCAGCATCCACTGCAGGCCCTGAAACTCGCCGATCGGCCGTCCGAACTGCCGCCGCGTCTTGACCCACTCGGTCGCGAGCTCGAACGCGCCGGACGCTATCCCCATCGCCACCGTGCCGGCGCCGACGCGCTGGCTATTGTAGGCGTTCATCAGGTCCGCGAAGCCTCGCCGGAAGCCCGAGGGCGGAACCAGCGCCATGTCCGCGGGGATCTCCAGGTCCTCGAAGACGAGCCCTCCTTCCGGCATGCCGCGCAGGCCCATGGTGGTCTCGCGGTTCGAGACCCGCAGACCCTTGGCGCCCAGAACGGTCAGGAAGCCGCCGATGCCCTGGTCGACGCCGTCTTCATCGAACACCCGCGCGAAGATCAGGTGCAGCTTGGAGACGCCGGCGCCCGTGATCCAGTGTTTGGCGCCGTTGATCACATAGCCGTCGCCGCGCTTGTCGGCGCGCGTCGAGAGGTTTGTGGCGTCGCTGCCGGCGTCGGGCTCCGTGATGCAGATCGCAGGCTTGTCGCCCGAGAGGACGAGCTCGGCGGCCAGGCGCTTCTGCTTCTCCGTGCCGTACGCCATGACGGTCGAGAGCGCGCCCATATTGGTCTCGACGACGATGCGGGCCGCGACCGTGCAGTATTTCGCGATCTCCTCGACGACGAGCACGGTGTCGAGGAAGGATTTGCCCTGCCCCCCATACTCGGTCGGGATCGTCATCCCCAGGAAGCCCTGGCGCCGCATGGCGTCGACCACGTCCCATGGGTATTCGCGGGTCTGGTCGATCTCGACGCCACGCCTGGCCACCACGGAACGGCCGAACGCGTCCGCCTCAGCCTTTAGTGCGAGCTCCTCGGGCGACAGGCCGTAGGTCATCCAAAACGCCTCCTGTTTCAACGGATAGGAGCACAGGCACAAATATCAAGCAATCTGATCTCATGCTGTATCAAAACCAAAAAATATGATTTCGTGAGGCTCAGAGACAGGAGGCCGCGAAAGCTGCGCGTCCTCCTGTCGTCGAACGACGGGGGAAAACCCCCGCGCTCTTGGGAGGACACGCATGAACTTCAGGACGATCGCCGCGAGCGTGATGGTGGTGGCCGCACTCGGAGCTGCGGCCCCCGCGGTCGCCGGCCCCTATCCGGACCGCATGGTGCAGATCCTGGTGCCCTACCCGCCCGGCGGGATCACGGACATCGTGGGACGGATCGTGGCCGATCGGTTCACGACCGAGTTCGGCAAGCCGTTCACGGTCGAGAACCGGCCCGGCGCCGGCGGCATGACCGGCTCCGACGCGGTCGCCCGGTCGAACGACAAGGGCTACACGCTCCTGATGGGCTCGGTCGCGAACACGACCTTCCCGGCGGTCAACAAGAAGGTGCCCTACGACCTCGTCACCGATCTCATCCCGCTCTGCCGGGTGATGTCGGTGCCGAACTACCTCGTGGTCGGCGCGGACAGCCCGTACAAATCCCTGAAGGACCTGCTTGAGGACGCAAAGGCGCGCCCGGGCCAGCTGACTTTCGCCTCGACCGGCCCCGGAGCGACGCCGCATCTGTCGGGCGAGCTCCTCGCGACCATGGCGGGCGTCGACCTCACCCACGTGCCCTACAAGGGCAGCGGCCCCGCCTTCGTGGACCTCATCCCCGGCCGCATCTCGATGATGTTCGACAACGCGGCGTACTCCCAGGTGAAGGCCGGCAAGCTCCGCGCGCTCGCGGTCAGCTCGCCGGAGCGCACCCCCGCCGCGCCCGAGATCCCGACGGTCGCGGAATCCGGCGTGCCGGGCTTCTCGGTGACCTCGTGGTACGGTCTCTGGGCGCCCAAGGACACGCCGCCGGAAGCGGTCGAGCTGCTGCGCGGCAAGCTCCAGGCGCTGTTCTCGGAGCCCGCCACGCAGGAGAAGATGGTCACCCTCGGGGGCAAGGCGGATCTCGCCTGCGGCGCGGATTTCGCGACCTTCATCGACGCGGAGCTCGCGAAGTGGGCCAAGGTCGTCGCGGACGCGAACATCAAGATCGATTGAGGGGCTCGGCCCCGCGGGAAAGGCCGGCATGACGTTCGCCGACATCATCCTGACGCATGCTGAGCGGCGGCCCGACGCGCCGGCGCTCAGCGACCTCGCGGGGACCGTCAGCTATCGCGAGCTGGCGGACCGGGTGGACGACGCCGCGCGCTGGCTCGCCGCGCTCGGCGTTGAGCCGGGCGACCGCGTGATGATCGTGGGCGAGAACTCCATCCCGCTCGCGGTCGCGATCCTGGCCTGCGCCCGCGCGGGAGGGGTCGCGGTGATGGAGAACGCCCGTCGCGCCCCCATGGAGGTGGACGCCATCCTGGAGCACAGCCGCCCAAGGAGGGCGCTGTTCGTGTTCGACCAGTCGCGCGACGCCGAGGAGCATGCGGCGCGCGCGGGGGCGCAAATGGTCGATCAGCCCGCGATCGGCCGACTGGCGATGACGGGCGAAGACCCCTGCGGCCCCTACGCGGCGTCCGGCCTGGACGCCGCAGCCGACCTCGCCGCCTTCATCTACACCACAGGCACCACCGGAGCGCCCAAGGGCGTCATGCTCACGCATGACAATCTCGGCTTCATCGCCGGCATGATGGGAACGCTCCGCGGCGTCGGGCCCACTGACCGGATCTACTGCGTGCTGCCGATCTCCCACATCATGGGGCTCGCCTCCGTGCTGCTCGGCGGCCTGAACGGCGGCGCGCACGTCCATCTGAGATCGCGGTTCTCCGCCGACTCCTGCCTCGCGGACGTCGCCGCGCTCGGCGTCACCGCCCTGCAGGGCGCGACCGCGATGTTCGCCAAGCTCAACGAGGCGGCGGAGAACCGCGATCTCAGATGGACGTGCGCGCCGCCGTTCAGGCCGCCGAGCAGCACGGAGGC
>NZ_JBJKEX010000002.1:0-44756 GCF_045505405.1 Hansschlegelia beijingensis
TCAGAGCCACGCGGCGACAACCCTGTTGCGGCCCCGATAGAACGGGACCCCGCTCCGGATGGCAAGCAAGCCGCGCGCCGGGATCCCGCTGATCGCAGAGACCGCGGATCCGGCCTCGCCGTTCCCTGCCGCGCTGATCGCGATCGAGGGCTCGCTCGAGGCTGAGCTTTCCTACGCTCCGGCGACCGCGGTCGAGGACGCGTACCGGGAGCGGCTCGCAAGCGCGCGGCGCCGCGACCGGGCGGCCGGACGCACCTTGGAGGGTCCTCACCTCAGCGATCTGCTGGTGCGTCACGCCGCCAAGGACATGCCGGCGGCGCTCTGCTCCACAGGCGAGCAGAAGGCGCTGCTGATCGGCCTCGTGCTGGCCCACGCCCGGCTGATCGCGCGGCTCGACGGAGCGCCCCCGGTGACGCTGCTGGACGAGGTCGCGGCCCATCTCGACCCGCTCCGGCGCGAGGCGCTCTATGGCGCGCTCGACACGCTCGGAGCGCAGGCCTGGATCACGGCGGCCGATCCGGCGTCATTCGCGGAGCTCGGCGACCGCGCCCGTCTGTTCACGGTCTCGGGGGGCGGGGTCCGGGAGTTTGGCTGATCCGGCGGCGCCTTTTTGGGAGGCCCTGACGCGGACCATGGAAATTCGTCCGAAAGATATTATATATCAGCGGCTTGTGGGGCGAGGCCGCGGCGTCTTCCCACACCGGCCGGAACTCGCTTTCCGCGGCGTTTCAGGCTACCAATGAGCCCTTCGGAATCCCCTGATTCCTCCCCGCTCGCGAGGTCGTTCGCAATCGTCGACGGCCGCGGCTGCGAGCCACGCTGATCGAGAGCATTGAATGACCGACATGACCCCGAACGACGCCGAGGACTACGGCGCGGACTCGATCCGCGTCCTGAAGGGCCTCGACGCCGTCCGCAAGCGGCCGGGCATGTATATCGGCGACACCGATGACGGGTCGGGCCTGCACCACATGGTCTACGAGGTCGTCGACAACGCCATCGACGAGGCCCTGGCCGGCTGGGCGACCGAGGTCACGGTCACGCTCAATCCCGACGGTTCCTGCACCGTCACCGACAATGGACGCGGCATCCCGGTCGACATCCATTCCGAGGAGGGCGTCTCGGCCGCCGAGGTCATCATGACCCAGCTGCACGCCGGCGGAAAATTCGACCAGAACTCTTACAAGGTCTCGGGCGGTCTTCATGGCGTCGGCGTGTCCGTCGTCAACGCGCTGTCGACCAAGCTGACGCTGCGCGTGTGGCGCAACGACAAGGCGCACGAGATGTCGTTCACGCACGGCGTCGCCGACGGCCCGCTGCAGGTCACCGGCCCGGCGAACGGCAAGCGCGGCACCGAGGTGACGTTCTCGCCGAGCTTCGAGACCTTCACGGGCGTGACGGACTTCGACTACGCGACCCTCGAGCACCGGTTGCGCGAACTCGCCTTCCTGAACTCCGGCGTCCGGATCGTCCTGACCGACGCCCGGGGCGTCGAGCCGAAGCGCGAGGAGCTGTTCTACGAGGGCGGCGTCGAGGCTTTCGTGCGCTATCTCGACCGCGCCAAGCAGCCCTTGATCGCGACGCCCATCGTGCTGCGCGCGGAGAAG
The DNA here is from genome assembly GCF_045505405.1 of Hansschlegelia beijingensis. Classification (GTDB taxonomy): domain Bacteria; phylum Pseudomonadota; class Alphaproteobacteria; order Rhizobiales; family Methylopilaceae; genus Methylopila; species Methylopila beijingensis_A. Next base: position 1,608 of record NZ_JBJKEX010000002.1, read on the forward strand.
GACGGCATCGGCGTCGAGGTCGCGATGTGGTGGAACGACAGCTACCACGAGAACGTGCTGGCCTTCACGAACAACATCCCGCAGCGCGACGGCGGCACGCATCTGGCGGGCTTCCGCGCGGCCCTGACGCGGCAGATCAACGGTTACGCCGACAGCTCCGGCGTCGCCAAGAAGGAGAAGGTCTCGCTCACCGGCGACGACGCGCGCGAAGGCCTCACCTGCGTGCTCTCCGTCAAGGTGCCGGATCCCAAGTTCTCGTCGCAGACCAAGGACAAGCTGGTCTCATCGGAGGTTCGGCCGGCGGTCGAGAACTTGGTGAACGAGGCGCTGAACCGCTGGCTCGAGGAGCATCCGGCCGACGCCAAGACCGTCGTCCAGAAGGTGGTGGAGGCCGCAGCCGCCCGTGAGGCGGCGCGCAAGGCGCGCGAACTCACCCGCCGCAAGGGCGCGCTCGACATCGCCTCGCTGCCGGGCAAGCTCGCCGACTGCCAGGAACGCGACCCCGCAAAGGCGGAACTGTTCATCGTCGAGGGCGACTCGGCCGGCGGTTCCGCCAAGCAGGGCCGCGCGCGCGAGTTCCAGGCGGTGCTGCCGCTGCGCGGCAAGATCCTCAATGTCGAGCGCGCGCGCTTCGACCGGATGCTCGGCAGCCAGGAGATCGGCACGCTGATCACGGCGCTCGGCACCGGCATCGGGCGCGACGAGTTCAACCCCGACAAGCTGCGCTACCACAAGATCATCATCATGACGGACGCCGACGTCGACGGCAGTCATATCCGCACCTTGTTGCTGACGTTCTTCTACCGGCAGATGCCGGAGCTGCTTGAGCGTGGACACATCTACATCGCCCAGCCGCCGCTCTACAAAGTCGTGCGCGGCAAGTCCGAGCAGTATCTGAAGGACGAGCGGGCGCTCGAGGATTACCTGGTCGATCAGGGCCTCGACGGCGTCACCCTCAGGCTCGCCAGCGGCGAGGCGCGCTCCGGGCTCGACCTTCGGTCGGTGGTCGAGAACGCCCGCCAGATCCGCGCCATCCTGGGCGGCCTGCACTCCCGCTATCGCCGTTCCGTCGTGGAGCAGGCGGCCATCGCCGGCGCGCTGACGATCGACGTGCTCCGCGACGAGGAGAAGGCGAAGGCCGCGGCCGAGTACATCGCCCGCCGCCTCGACCTGCTGTCCGAAGAGACAGAGCGCGGCTGGGAAGGCGTCGCCAGCGAGGAGGGCTTCACCTTCGCCCGCACGGTGCGTGGCGTGCGCGAGGCCGCGACCATCGACGCCGCCTTCATCGCCAGCGCCGACGCCCGCAAGCTCGACGAGCGCGCGGCCCATCTGCAGGAGATCTACGGCAAGACCCCGCATCTGCTGCGCAAGGACGACGTCTCGCCGGTCCACGGCCCGAGCGCGCTGGTCGACGGCGTGCTCGCGGCGGGACGCAAGGGCATCTCGCAGCTCCAGCGCTACAAGGGTCTCGGCGAGATGAACCCCGACCAGCTCTGGGAGACGACGCTCGACGTCAACGCACGCACGCTGCTTCAGGTGAAGATCAAGGAAGTCGACGAGGCCGACGACATCTTCACCAAGCTTATGGGCGATGTCGTCGAGCCGCGCCGCGAATTCATCCAGCAGAACGCGCTGACGGTCGCCAATCTGGACGTCTGACGGCGCGGCCGCCGGCGTAGGTCGTGGCAGCGCCAACGGCTCGGTGCCTGGAAAGGAACGGGGAAGCTCGTCGGCTGGAGCCTGATCGCGCTCGGGATCACCTCCAGCCGACGCCCGGTTACGACGCGGCGCGATGAACGCCGGCGTGATGCCCAAGCGCCTCCCGGTTGGCGCGATAGGCGCGATCGTACTCGATCAGCCGCGCGACCTCTTCGGCGACGTCGACGCCATACAGCTTTCCGATGAGATAGAGCGTCGCGTCGATCGCGAGCGAGACGCCCCCGCCTGTCACGACGACGTCGTCGACGACTGCGGCCGCCTTCGTCGACGCTCCCTTGGCGACATCGGCCAGCAGCGCGATCGGCGCCCTGGGCTCGGAGCCGGCGGCGTTTCGCCGGGTCGTGACGGTCCGTCCGTCGAGCGCGCCAGCCGCCGCGAGCACCAGCGCGCCGGTGCAGACGGAAGCGAGCCGCTCGGCTGGCTGGCGCTTCAGGAAGGCGATCAGTTCAGGATCCTTCGAGGCCTCCGGCCAACCCGCCCCGCCGCACACGACATAAACGTCGCAGGCGGGGGCGTCCGCAACGCCGAAGGGCGCCTCCACCGTGAGGCCGCCGGCGAGCCGCACCGGACCTGCGCGCCGCGCGATCACCGCGTCGGAAATGTTGGGCAGGATGCGCCGCGCCATCGAGATGACGCCTACAGTGCCGCCGACGTCGATCGGCTCGACGGTGTCGTAGAGGATGACGCCAATGCGGGCGGGCGCGCTGCGGTCTTTCATAAGTCGTTGTTCCTCTTGATCGTCACGGACGTATCGTTGCATGAGCTACCGCGTGAGCAGCAGCGAAGCCGACATCGATTCAAGCCCTGTCTCCGGGCAGCCGGACGCGGCCGCCGGCGTGGAGAAAGCGCAGGCCCAGGTGCTGGCCGGAGAGGTCCGCCGGCACCGGAAGGAGCGCGGGCTCTCGCTCGAAAGCCTGTCGGCCCTGTCCGGGGTCAGCCGCTCGATGATCTCGAAAATCGAACGCGCCGAGGCGGTCCCCTCCACCACAGTCCTGTCGCGGCTCGCCGAAGCGCTCGGCGTCACCTTCTCGCGCCTGATGGCGGCGCCGACGGAACGCGAGATGCTGGTGATCCCGGCCGATCGCCAGCCGATCCTGCGCGACGGCGAATCCGGGTTCCTGCGGCGCTGCATCTCGCCCGTCCTTCCGGGGCGCGGCATCGACTGGGTGCTGAACACCGTGCCGCCGGGCGGAAGCTCGGGCCGCTTCGTCGGGCATAAGCCGGGCGTCTCCGAATACATCTACGTCCTCCACGGCCGCCTGAAGGCTCATATCGGAAGCCGGACCGTGACCCTGGAGGAAGGCGACAGCCTGTACTTCGAGGCCGACGCCGAACACTCCTTCGAGAATGTCGGCGAAGGCGAATGCCAGTACTTCCTCGTAATCGACGCCTCGCGCATTCGCTGAACCTTTCCCGTCTCCTGTAGAGCCTGTTTCGCGGGCAGGCCGCCCAAGACAGCGCCAGATCACGCACTCCGGCTGACCTCGCCCTCTCGCGCGCCTCAGGTCGCAATCTGGCACGCGCCTTGCGTCCCCGATAGTGGAATTGTTTCCACTATCGATGATAGGAGGCATGCGATGACCGATGCGCCGACCGCTGACGGAATCGGCATTCCCGCCGTTTCACGCGACGACGAGAAGATGAAGAAGATCGTCTGGGCCAGCGTGCTCGGAACGGTCGTCGAATGGTACGACTTTCTGATCTACGGCACCGCCGCCGCGCTGGTGTTCAACAAGCTGTTCTTTCCGACCATGGACCCCGTCGCGGGCACGCTCGCGGCGTTCGCCGCCTATGCGGTGGGCTTCGTGGCGCGGCCGCTCGGCGGCGCGATCTTCGGCCATTTCGGCGATCGTCTCGGCCGCAAGGCGATGCTGACCTTGACCATGTTGATCATGGGCGTGGGCACGTTCCTGATCGGCTGCCTGCCGACATATGATCAGATCGGGATCTGGGCCCCCATCCTGCTCGTCGCGCTGCGCCTCATGCAGGGCATCGGCATCGGCGGCGAGTGGGGCGGCGCGGTTCTCATGGTGATCGAGCATGCGCCAGAGAAGAAGCGCGGCTTCTACGGCAGTCTGGTGCAGGTCGGCTTCCCTGCCGGCGTCGCCCTGTCGACCGCGACCTTCCTCGGGCTGTCCATGCTGCCGCAGGAACAGTTCCTCTCCTGGGGCTGGCGGTTGCCCTTCCTCTTCAGCGTGATCCTGATCGGCGTCGGCCTGTTCGTGCGGCTGAGGCTGGTCGAGACGCCGGCCTTCGCTCAGGTGAAGGAGACCAAGACGGTCGCGCGCATGCCGATCCTCGAGGTGATCATGGGACAGCCGAAGACCTTCCTCACCGCCGTCGGCCTCAAGATCTCCGAGGTCGCCTGGGTCTACGTGCTGACGGTGTTCTCGATCGTCTACGCCACAAACACGCTCGGCCTGCCGAAGACCCTTATTCTCTACGCTATCCTTCTGGGCGCCGTGCTCGAATTCGCGACGCTGCCGCTGTTCGGCTGGATGTCGGACAAGATCGGACGCCGGCCGATGTATATCGGGGGCGCCCTGATCAGCGCGGCATGCGCCCTGGTCGTGTTCCCGCTTCTCGATACGCGCGATCCGGCGATCGTGGTGATCTCGATCGCGGTCATCATGAGCCTCACCCACGCAACCATGTTCGGACCGCAGGCGGCGTTCCTGCCGGAACTGTTCGGAACCCGCGTGCGGTACTCGGGGGCTTCGCTCGGTTGCCAGATCGCCGCTGCGATCTCCGGCGGCTTCGCGCCGATGATCGCGACCGGCCTGCTCGCCTGGGCCGGCGCCACCTGGCCGATCGCGCTCTACCTGATCTGCCTTGCGGCCATCTCGCTGGTCGCGACGCTCTACGCGACGGAGACTCGCGATCTCGACATCAGCCGCGCCTGAGCGCGCGGGCGCAGCAACGAGGCCCGCGCGGTTCGCGCGGGCCTCAAGGTCCAGACTATCGCCGGGAGAATGAACTTGAGAGCCGACGAAGCCGAGAGCGGAATACTGTCTGAAGCCCCAACAAAGCCCCGTCCGACGATGGTCGAGGCCTACGAGAACCCGGCCGGCTCGATCGCGCGCCACGTGCCGGGCGGCGCCACCGGGTTTCGCGGCGTGCTGCTGCACATCCATGTGGCGCCCGCCGCAAGCTACGAGATGGAGGAGCTCGCCGAGGCCGAATGCGTCGCGGGCCGCGGCATCGTCGGCGACCGTTACTTCGAGGGGACCGGCACCTATTCGCCAAAGCCCGACACGCGCGAGGTCACGCTGATCGAGCAGGAGGCGCTGGACGCGCTGGCGCGCAACGATCCGCCGCTGCAGGGCGGCGGCATCACGCTCGCGCCCGGCGACCACAGGCGGAACCTGACGGTGCGGGGCGTGCCGCTGAACCATCTTGTCGGGCGCCGCTTCCGCGTCGGTGACGTCATCCTGCGCGGCGGCCGGCTGAACTTCCCGTGCAAATACCTCGAGGAACTGCTGGGTTCCCCGGTTTATCTGCCGCTCTACAACCGCTCCGGCCTCAATTGCGGCATCGAGCGCGGCGGCGTGATCCGGCCCGGCGACGAGATCGAGCTCTTGGACGACGCCTCCGCATGACGGCCCGGGTCATCATGAAGCTGAAGGTCGAGGCCGCACGGCTCGCGACCCCGAAAGTTCTTCATCTCAGGCTCGTGCATCCGCTGAAGCCCGAGCTTCCGGCATGGGAGCCGGGGGCGCATGTCGACCTGCGTCTGCCCGACGGCAAGATCCGGCAGTATTCCCTGTGCGGCGACCCGGATGATCGTTCGGCCTACGAGATCGCGATCAAGCGCGAGGATGCGGGTCGCGGCGGTTCGCGCGGGGCGCATGAGACGCTGAGCGCGGGTTCGGTCGCCCACGTTTCGGCGCCTCGGAACAATTTTCCGCTCCAGCAGGCCGATCGCCATGTCTTCGTGGTCGGCGGAATCGGCGTGACCCCGGTGCTCGCGATGGCCCGCCGCCTTGCGGCGCAAGGCGCCGACTTCAGGGTCGATTTCTGCGCGCCTTCCGAGCATGACGCGCCCCTGTTGCCCGAGCTGCGGGCGATATGCGGGGAGCGGTTGCGGCTATGGCTCTCGTCCGAAGGCGCGCGGTTCGATCCGCGTGAGATCGGGCCCGCGCGCGAGGGCGACCAGCTCTATGTCTGCGGCCCGCAGCGTTTGCTCGAGGCGGTCCGCGCCGCCGCCGTGGAGCTCGGCTGGCCGGAGGCCCGCATCCACGCCGAGGCCTTTCAGGCGACGCTCGACGAGAACTTCAAGCCCGAGCCATTCGACGCCACGCTCGCCTCGACCGGCGAGACGCTGCACGTGCCGGCGGACCGCTCGCTGCTCGACGTGCTGCGCGAGCACGGCGTCACGATGCCGTCCTCCTGCGAGCTCGGCGTCTGCGGATCCTGCGTGTGCGGCTATCGCGACGGCGTGGTCATCCACCGCGACGCGGTGATCTCGGTCACGGACCGGCAGAACAGGATCGCGCCCTGCGTGTCCCGCGCGCGGGTGGCGGTGACGCTCGACCTGTGAGCTTCGCCCGCTGAGGGCGCTTTTTGCGCGGCTGCGCGCCAATCCGGAAAGGAAGAAGAATTGTCGAAAGAATGCGTCAATCCCGGCGGGGCGGCTCCGGCCCTTTCTCTCAGCCATGCGGTGCGGGCGAACGGTTTCGTCTTCGTCTCCGGCCAGTTGCCGGTGACTGCTTCGGGCGAAGTCCCCGAAACCTTCGAAGGTCAGCTTCGACAGGTCTTCGCCAATCTCGAGGCGGCCCTCGAGGCGGCGGGATCCAGCCTGCAGAAGGTCGTGAAGACCACGGTCTTCCTGAAGGACCTGAACAGGTTCGCAGAGCTCAACGAAGTCTACGGCGAGTTCTTCAAGTCGGAGCCGCCGGCGCGGTCGGCCTATGAGGTCGCCCGACTTCCGAAGGACGCCCTGGTCGAGATCGAGGCCATCGCGGTCAGCTGATCCGAAGGAAAGTGAGATCGGCGGGGATCTCGACGGCGGCCTTCGATGAAGCCGTCGCCTGGATCTCCGCCGCTTCTCACGCCGCCAGAAAGAGCTCCGCGCTTCGGGTGAGCACGTCCGCGAGCGCCCTGAGCTCGTCGAGGGAGACATGCTCATCCGCCGCGCCCATGTTGTTGGGCGTGAGGCCGCAGGTGACGGTGGGGATTCCTGCGTAGCGATAGTGGCGGGCGTCCGAGGCTCCGACCCGCATGGTGCGGACCGGGCGCGCGCCGAGCACGTCCTCGCAGGCGGCGCTGACCGCCTCCATCACCGGGTGATCGGGCGCCGTCCAGTTCGGCTCGTAGCGGCGGACGATCTCGACCGTGACCCCGGGCGCCGCCGCCACGATCTGGCCGATCCTCTCCTCGAGCTCCGCGACCGTCACGCCCACCGGAAGGCGGATGTCGGCGGTCGCCTCTGCGTGGTCGGCGATCAGATTGCTGAGCCGCCCGCCCCGGATGGTGCCGAAGGTGACAGTGACGTGGCCAAGCGTGTGGCTTTCGCCCGCGCCCGACAGCGCCTCGGAGACAGGCGCGCTCCCGGCGATCGCGCGCGTCACCGCCTCCGGCGCGCGCACTGGCCAGTCCCGCAGCGATCTGAGGGCCTGGATCACGTCGACGAGCTTCTCGATTGCGCTGTCGCCGCGGTGGACATGGGCCGCGTGCGCCGCCTTGCCCTGCGCCTTCAGCGTCAGCCAGATCATCCCCTTTTCGCCGAAGCGCAGCACGCCGGGTGAGCCGACATCGGCGCTGATCATCGCGTCGCCGCGCGCGTGCGGGACCGTGTCCAGCAACAGCTTGGCGCCGAGTTCCCCCATGGTCTCCTCGTCGCCCACGAAGGTCGCGACGACCTCTCCGGCGAGTTGCTCCCTCTTCGCCGCGAGCCGAGCGAGCGCGACCGTAATGGCCGCGACCCCGCCCTTCATGTCGGAGACGCCGAGGCCGTAGAGCTTGCCGTCGCGCTCCTCGCCGTCCGGATCGGTGGTCCAGCCCTCGCCGAGCGGATAGGTGTCGAGGTGGCCGTTGAAGACCAGCCGCTTGCCCGGCCGCGCGCCGCGCACCCGCAGGACGAGATTGGCGACGTGCGGGGCGCCCCGATGGTTCTCCGTCTCGATGCCCTCGACGCCCGCCACGGCCTCCGCGATCACCGCCGCGGGCGCGTTGGTGTCGCCCGGCGGCGTTTCGCTGCGGGCCCGGAGCAGCCGCTTCGTCAGCTCCACGACATCGATCGGATCGGACGACGTTCCGGCGGCCCGGTCCGGGTCGTATGCGTCCATGGTCAGGCGGCCCTCAGCGCTGCGGTCGCGGCGGCGTCGACCTGGAGGTCCGCCGTCAGCGCCACCTTGTAGACGGCTTCGGCGCGCTGGCGGCTGACGAGGCCCTCGGCGACGTCGACCCGCACCCGCTCCGGATCGCGCGTCGTCGGGTCGCCATAGCCGCCGCCGCCATTCGACAGCGACACCACCTTCTGGTCGGCCCGCACCCGGATCTGCTCCGCCGTGCCGAGCGGCGTGATCTCGCCGCCGTCGCTTTCCAGGAACTGCCGCGCCGAAAGCGAAGGCAGACCGCCGCAGACGCCCTGGGCGGGGTTGACGGTGCCGTCGCTGACGAAGCCGAGCTCGAAGTCGCAATCCACCGGCCGGAACTCCGTGCGGATGCCCGGCGCGCCGCGGAACGCGCCGGCGCCTTCGCTGTCCTGGGCGATCGAGCGCCGTTCGACCAGCATGGGGTGAAGCATCTCGTCGATCTCGATGCTGTCATAGAAGGGCATGCCGGCGTTGCCCATGCAGAACAGCGACAGCCATCCGTCCTGCACCGGCGTGCCGGGTCCGCCGCCGGCGGCCAGGATAACCTCGTTGATGAAGGCGTGGCCGTTCCGGGGATCGGAGCCCGAGATGACGCCGGCCGCGGGCGGGAGGCCGGCGCCGCCCTCAGCCATGCCGACGTTCGGGTCGATCTGGGCCAGCGCGCGCTGCACGGCGTTGGTGACGCGGTCGCCGAGATTGGTCGTCGCGACCGAGGTGGAGACCGGATGGCGCGGAATCCCGACGCAGCAGTTTTCGCGCAGGGTCACGTCGATGCGCCGCAACGTTCCGGCGTTCGGGATGACGGGGGTCGGCAGGCTGTTCAGCACGCCCACCAACGCGGCGGTGCGCGCGCAGGCGTGGCTGAGGTTCACGCCGACCGGCACGCAGTCGATGTTGTCCGTCATGTCGACGGCGATCCGTCCTGCTTCGGCGTCGACGATCACGTCGGCGGTCGCCGGGATGCCGTCCTCCGGCGCGCCCGGCAGCGGATCATGGACGCAGGTCGCGCGCGCCTTACCCGAACGCATCTGGCCGATCACCTCGATCATCCGCCGCTCGGACAGGTCGAACCAGTCCCGGGCGTGGGCGGAGAGCGTGTCCCATCCGAGTTCGCGGCCCATGCGGGTGATCTCGCGCTCGCCGATGCGCGCGGCGCCGACCATGGCGAGGTAGTCGCCGCGCCACTGGTCCGGCACGCGGATGCGCATCAGGCACATGTTGATGATGTCGGCGATATCCCGATAGCCGGTCTGGACCTTCACGGCCGGGAAGATCAGCGCGCCCTCGGCGTAGACGTCGCGGGCGAGGCCCATATAGGTGGTCGGGAGCGAGTTTCCGCAGTCGGCCTGGTGCGCCTTCGCCAGCACCGTGAACCGGTGCACGCCGTCGTCGTCGAACACCGGCACGAGGATCGTGTGGTCCGCCGCGTGGCTGTTGCCGTGATAGGGCGAGTTGTGAAGGAAGGCGTCCCCTGGCTGGAGCTCCGGGTGGAGGTCGAGCATCGCTCGCGCCATCAGGTCCGCCCCGCCGATCACGTGGATCGGATAGCTGTCGGCGGCCGTCAGCAGCTCGCAATCGGCTGTGACGAGGGCGCAGGAGAAGTCGCGCGCGGTGTTGATGACCCCGGAGCGCGCCGTGCGCAGCAGCGTGTTCGCCATCTTCCGCGTCACGCCGTCGAAGCGCTTCTGCATGATGGCGAGCTTCACGCCGTCGAAGCCTGCGGCGGCGGATGTTTGGGGGGCGGCGGTCACGCGGCGAACTCCCGGAGACGGGCGACGGACTGGACGAGGGGCTGCACGCTCAGACCGCCCTCGGCGGTCTTGCGGGCCTCGGAGCCCGGCGCGAGCACGACCGTGGTGAAGTTGCTTTCGACGACAGCCGGCCCCTGGACGGTCACGGCGGGATCGAGCGCCTCGAAACGATAGGCGGGCGCCTCGATCGGCCCGGTTTCGCGGAACGTCATGGTCCGGGAGCGAGTCGGCGCCGAACCGGCGCCCACGGGCAGCCGGATGGCGCTCTCGTCGGCGAGCCGGCAGCGGGCGAGCGCCCGCCAGCCCATGATCTCAACGTCGTCGCCGTCGTCCCGGAAGCCGAACAGCTCCTCGTGACGGGCGTGGAACGCCGCCACCAGGCGGCTGGCGGCGTCGTCCGCCGCGAGCATCGCCTCATCGATCGGAACGTCGATCTCCCAGACCTGGCTGGGGTAGCGTCCCTCGATCGCGAGATCGACGCGGCGCTCGCGCGCGCGGTCGCCGGCGGATGCGAAGAACGCCTCCGCCCGCTCCTTCAGCCCCGCGATGATCGTGTTCGCGGCCGCGGCGTCGAAGGCGCCCGTCCTCATGAAGACGACCTGCGAGAACTCGGAGGTGAGCTCCGACATCATCGCGCCGGCGGCGCTGAGGGCGGCCCCGACGTCAGGGAACAGGATGGAGCGGCAGCCGAGCCTGCGCGCGATCAGCACCGCGTTGATGCCGGCCGCGCCGCCGCCGCCGATCATCACTGCGTCCTCGGGGTCGACGCCCTGTTTGACCGTGATGTCCTCGATCGCGTGGACCATGCTCTCGGTCGCGAGATCAATGATCGCGAGCGCCGCCTCCTCGACCTCGAGGCCGAGCGGGATCGCGACGTCGCGCTCGATCGCCGCGCGCGCGGCCGCGACCGCAAGCCCCATCCGCCCGCCGAGGAAGAAGTCCGGGTCGATGTAGCCCAGCACGACCGCGGCGTCGGTGACGGTCGGCTGCGTTCCGCCGCGGCCATAGCAGACCGGCCCGGGGTCGGACCGCGCGCTCTCGGGGCCAACGCGCAGCAACCCGCCTTCGACGGAAGCGATCGAGCCGCCGCCAGCGCCGACGCTCTTCACGTCGACCGAGGGGAAGCCGGTGAGGTGACCCTGATAGATCGGGCCGAGCCAGGTCTCGCGGGTGCGGGGCAACGCGCCGTCGCGCACCAGGCTCACGTCATAGGTCGTGCCGCCGGCGTCGGTCACGATGGCGGTGGTGGCGCCCTGGAGCGCGGCGAAGTAGCGGCCGGCGACCGGCGCCATGGACGGCCCTGAATTGAGCGCGAGGATCGGCCGCTCGGCGAGTTCCTCGACGTCGACCAGCCCGCCTTGCGAGGTGACGGCGAAGATCTGCCCCGTCATCCCGTGCGCGCCGAGCCGCTGCTTAAGCGCGCGCAGATAGGCGCTCATGATTGGCTTCAGCGAGGCGTCGATGGCGCAGGAGGAGGTGCGGCGATATTCGCGCACCGTCGGGTTGAGCTGATGCGCGAGCGTGAAGGGCACGCCGGGCAGATGCTCCGCCAGCAGTTCGCCGACTTGCAGCTCGTGCGCCGGATTGACGATCGACCAGAGCAATGAGACCGCCACCGCCTCCACCTTCTCCTCCTTGAGGCGCTCGATGACCCGCAGAACCGCGGCTTCATCGAGGGTCCGGCGCTCGCCGCCGTCGGCCAGGATCCGGCCGGGGATCTCGAAGGTGAGCGCGCGGGGGATGTAGGGAGCGGGATAGCCGATCCGGTAGTTGAAGGGGTCGGTACGGCCGCCCTCCCGGATCAGCAGGATATCCGGGTGCCCTTCGGTCGCGAGCAGCGCCGTGCGCGCGGCCTGCCCGGTGATCACGGCGTTGATGGCCCGGGTCGTTGAGTGGAACAGCACCTCGACGCCGCCCAGGAACGCTTCGGTGGTTTCCTGCGCGTCCGCCGCGAGCGCCACGGCTGCAAGGATGCCGTCGATCGGATCCGGGTAGGTGGTCGGCGCCTTGAAGACTTCGGCCCCTCCGGACAACCGGTCGACGACGAGGTCGGTGAACGTGCCGCCTACGTCAATGGACAAGCGCATTCCGTTTCCTTTTCACCAGCATTGCTGCAAGCCGCTTGCGTCTCACGCAAGCTGGCTGGTTTAAGTCTGACTGTTCGGTCGCGGAGGGTGTGAACCGCATGGTCAAGAACAGGGTCGAGCAGCGGGCGGCGGAGGCCGCGGCGGGCGGCGCCGGAGGCGCTCGGCCGATTCCGATCGGCCCGCGCGTTCGGCATCTTCGCCAGCTGAAAGGCCTGCGGCTCAAAGACCTCGCCGTCGCGGCGGGCTGTTCGGAAAGCCTGCTGTCGCGGATCGAGAATGACCTCGTCACGCCGTCGCTGAGCACGATCCACCGGATCTGCAAGGCGCTGGCGGTCAACGTCTCGGCGCTGGTGGATCCGGTCGAACAGCGGGTCTGCACGACCTATGGCCCCGACGACCGGCCACGCACCTCGCATGGCCGGGCGGGCGAAGGCGACGGCAGCCTGTGCGAGACGCTCACCCCCTTCGGCGCGGAACGCATGCTGGAAGGGCTGCTGCTGGAGCTGCCCGGCGGCGGACCGCTCTGCGGCCCCTTCGAGCATGCGGGCGAGGAGGTCGGTTACGTGCTCGAAGGGGAGCTGGAGCTCTTCGTCGAGGGCGAGCGCCACCAACTCCCCGCCGGCCACAGCTTCTTCTTCAGCTCCTCGCGGCCGCACAGCTATCGGGCGCACGGACCCCGCAGCTGCCGCGTGCTCTGGATCAACACGCCGCCGACCTTCTGAGGGAACAGACGCCCCGCGGCTCCTCATGGCGTCGGGGCCGCGCGTTCCATGACCCGGAGGAAGCGCCGGGTGCGCTCCTGCTTCGGGTCGTCGATCACCTCGGACGGCGGCCCCTGCTCCACGATCACGCCCTCGTCCATGAACACCACCCTGTCCGCCACTTCCCTGGCGAAGCGGATCTCGTGGGTCACGACGATCATGGTCATGCCTGCGTCGGCGAGCTTGCGCATGACCTGCAGCACCTCGCCCACCAGCTCGGGGTCGAGCGCAGAGGTGGGCTCGTCGAACAGCATGAGCTTGGGCGAGATCGCGAGCGCGCGGGCGATCGCGACGCGCTGCTGCTGGCCGCCGGACAGCCGGTGCGGCAGGTGATCGGCGTGGGCCGAAAGGCCGACTTCCGCCAGCAGCTTGAGCCCAAGCTCACGGGCGGCGTCGGGCGCCATGCCGAACACCCGGATCGGCGCCTCGATGACGTTCTCGAGCGCGCTCAGATGAGCGAACAGGTTGAAGTGCTGGAACACCATGCCGATGCGCGCGTCGGCGCGCGCCTTGGCGAGCCCGCCCGTCGGCCGCAGCCCGCCGCCGGGCGCGGGGACGTAGCCGACATGGCGGCCGTCCACCGTGATCTCGCCCCAGTCCACCGGCTCGAGATGGTTGATGGTGCGCAGGAAGGTGCTCTTGCCCGAGCCGCTCGGCCCGAGAAGCACCACCACCTCGCCGCGGGCGACCGTCAGGTCGATGCCCTTGAGGACCGTCCGATCGCCATAGGATTTCTGGACATTGCGGCAGACCACGAAGGGCTCGCCGCGCTTGGCGACGCCGCCGGCTGAGGTCGCCAGCATCCGGAACACGTCCTCGCCGGCCGGAGCAGGCTCGATCTCCGGGGCGGGGGCGCCCGGCGCGATCGAGGGCGCAGGCGCGGCGATCTCGGATGCGGACTTCCGCCCGAGCCGGAAGCCGAACATCCGCCTGAGCGTTTCACCGCGCGGCCGGCGCTCGCGCTCGAGGTCGAAGCGCGCCTCCGCCCAGCTCTGCGCGATCGAGATCGCGCTGGTGAGGATCAGGTAGATCAGGCCGGCGGCGGCGAAGACGGTGAAGAACCGGAAGTTCTGCCCGACGATCTGCTGCGCCCGGAAGGTGAGCTCGTTGACGAAGATGATCGAGGCGATCGACGTCAGCTTGAGCATGCTGATCGTGTCGTTGCCGATGCCCGGCAGGATGGAGCGCATCGCCTGCGGCAGGACGATCCGGCGCAGCGTCAGCACCGGCCCCATGCCGAGCGCGGTGGCGGCGGTCGACTGCGCCTTGTTCACCGACAGGATGCCGCCGCGGATGATCTCCGCGCTGAACGCCGCCTGATTGAGCGAGAAGCCGATGACGGCCGTGGTGAAGCTGTCGAACTTCAGTCCGATATAGGGGAGCGCGTCATAGATGAAGACGAGCTGCAGCAGCTGCGGGGTGCCGCGCACGATCCAGATGTAGAACCACGCGACCGCCCGCACCACGAACAGGCCCGACAGCCGCATCAGGGCGAGGCCGAGCCCGAGCACGAGGCCGATCGCCATGGCGAGCGCGGTGATCTTCACCGCGGTCCAGGCGCCGACCCACAGGAACTCGGACGCGGCGTAGGAGAAGAACTCCCAGATCCAGTGCTGCTCGACCGCTGCGGCCGCATCGGCGTCTCCGGAGAGCTCCTGCAGCGCGGCGGAGGCCGGCGCCTGAGCTTCCGCCGGAAAGGCCCAGAAGGCGAGCGCGAGCAGGGCGACGGCGGCCGCGCGCGATGAGGTGCGGATGATCTGCATCGACGAGGTCCCGTCGCCCTGGCCTCGTCAGTCGAGCTTCACCTCGGCCGGGACCTCGAGCGACGGATCGACGCCGTACTTCTGGAAGATCGCCGCCTGCTCGCCCCTGGCCTGGAGCACGGTCAGCCCGTCATGGATCGCCTTGACGAGGTCGGCGTTGCCGTTCGCGGTCGCGGCGCCCATGGTGAGGCCGCTGATGATCGCGAAGGCGCGGGCGTATTTGGTCGGAGACTCCTTCACCGAGGCGTCGGCGAAGCCGAGGTCCCAGAGCAGGATGTCCGAACGGCCGCTGTCGAGCTGGCGCATGCCGGCGGCGAGATCCTGGAACGGCATCATCGTCACCGCGTCCTTGCCGGCCGCCTTGCAGGCCTCGTCCTGCTTGCGGGTGGCCTGCTCCTCGACGCTGCCGAGACCGAACGCGACGGTCTTGCCGCAGAAATCCTCGATGCTCGCGACCTTCTTGGGATTGCCCGCGGGCACCAGAGCGCCGGTGCCGGCCTTCATGTAGGTGACGAAGTCGACGGTCTTGGCGCGCGCCGGCTTGTAGTAGAGATTGTCCCACATCACGTCGATCTGCCCCGCCATGACCGCGGGCAGCAGACCCGACCAGCCCCCGAGCACGAACTCGTACTTCAGGCCGGCGCAGTCGAAGGTCGCGCGCGCCAGATCGGCGTCGACGCCGATGACCTTATCGAAATTGCTCTTGTCGCGCATGACGTAGGGCGGGGTCTGCGGATCCGCGCCGATCTTGATCGTCTTGCCGGCGAGGCTCGGATACTTTTCGGCCACTTTGGATGGTTCGCACGCCGCCTGCGCGTTGGACGCGGCGGTCAGCGCCAGGAGGGCCGCAAACGCGCTCGCCGCGAGCAGAATGCCGTTCTTGAATGCCATGATCCGAACTCCCCGTAGCGTCCGATATGACCGGCCGACGGCGACGACCTGACCGGCTGAACCCGGCCGCCCCGCCTATCGACGCAAGCGCCTTGCATGCGACGCAAGTAATGCAAGTGACGTGCCATCCGCTTGCCGGGGCGAAAGCGCAGGCGCGACCCTCGCCTCCACCGCCCGGCCGCCGCTTTCGGCGGCGCCTGCTCCTCCGCTAGGCGCCCTGACGCTGCTCCGACGACAGGGCCGCGAGCCGCGCGAACGCCCCGCCATGGAAGATCAGGGGGCGGCGGGCCGAGGCGCAGGACAGCCCAATGACCCGGCCGAGCAGGATGTGATGGTCGCCGCCGTCATGCATCGCGTAGCGTTCGCATTCGAAGGTGGCCACGGCGCCCTCGATCAAAGGCGCCCCGCCGAGACCGCGTTCGCAGGCCGTCTCGGCCCACTTGTCGGCGCCGCGGCTCGCGAAACGCGCCGCGAGCGTCTCGTCGCCCTCGGCGAGCACGCTGATCGCGAAGTGGCTGGCCCGCTCGAAGACCGGCATGCTGGCGAGCGATCGCGCCAGCGCGACCGACACCAGCGGCGGCTCCAGCGAGACGGAGACGAAGGAGTTCGCGGTGACCCCCACCCGCCTGCCTTGCTCGCCTTCGGCCGCCACGATCGACACGCCCGTCGCGAAGCAACCGGCGGCGCGCCGGAAGGCGGCAGGATCGATGCCGCCGGAGCGCGTCACAGCAGCCCGAGCGTCGCGACCCGCTCGCCCCTCGAGACGCTGCCGAGGGTCGTGGTGCGCACCAGGAGGCCGTCCTGCGGCGCCCGGACCGTCTCGACCTCGTCCCCATAGACGTTGAGGATGCGGCACAGGACGTCCCCGGCCTTGACCGGGGCGCCCAGCGGAACATCCGTGACCAGCAGCCCGCCGCGGCTCGCTCTCAGACCCAGAAAATCCCGCATGACATGCGTCTGGGCGGGCGGAACAGGCTCGCCGTCGATCATGCCGAGGCCGATCAGCAGGTTGGTCACGCATTGCGCGCCGATCGCGACCTGGTCCTCCTCAAGACGACCGCCCTCCCCGATCTCGAAGGTGAAGCAGGGAACGCCCGCCTTGGTGGCCTCGACGCAGAGAATGCCGTCGGCGACGTACATCCCGCGCTCGCCCCGTACGATCCAGCCGGTCCCGAGCAGATGCGCCATCCGCTCGGCCTCGCGCGCCGGGGCGCCCAGGTTCGGGTGCGGAAGGATCGCGATCGGCACATAGCGGCCGCCGCGCGTGGGCGTATGGACGTCGAGGGCGGCGTCGCACTCGCCGATCAGCCGGAACAGGGTCGCCGCCATGACCTGGGCGATGTTGCCATCCGGGTCGCCCGGAAAGCAGGTCCAGGCGTCGGTCGGCGCCTGGTCGAGCGGCGATTTCAGATATTGCGACACCGGGATGCGGTGATCGGCGATCAGAGCGAGCGGCTGTTGCACCGGGCAGCACACGATGCTGCCCGCGAGCGTCTTGGGATCGATCGCCGAGATCGCCCGGTTCACGAGCGCCACGCCGGTGACTTCGTCGCCATGGATGCCCGCGCCCACATAGAGCCTGGGGCCCGGCTTGGCCCCGTTGATCAGCACGAGCGGCAGCTGCACGCTCGAGCCGTCGGCGAGCTCGAGCGCAGACAGCTGCGCCCGCAGCCGCTCGCCGGGGGCGACGGTGAAACCCTCGATAGTCAGATCTTGCATCGCGCGCGTCACGCCTCAGCCGCCGACGGCCATCAGCGGCGCAGCGGGCGCGGCTTCTGGCAGTCCATAGGAAGAAAGAAAGCCCTCGACGCCGCTCTTGGCGCGGCCCCAATCGAAGGTTCGGTAAGACATTCCCGCCACGACGTGCCGCGGCCCGGAGTAGAAGGTCTCGTACTGCACGTGCCGCGAGGCGAATTCCGAGCCAATCGCGTCCCAGGCAAGCTTGAACAACTGAACCCGCTCTTCCGACGAGGCGACCGGGGAGTGCTGCGTGCGTCCGATCAGGCTCTCGATCTCCGGATTAGCGAAGTCGTCGACCGAGGACGGCAGCATCAGAACGCCGCCGCCGGACAGCTCACGAAGCGCCTGGATCACGCGCGGGTATAGCGCCTGTCCATGAACCTGCGCGGCGTAGAGCAGGCCGCGGTCCGGGATGAAGTAGGGCCCGTAATGGGAGCCCTTGGCCTCCATGCCGTAGACGAAGGCCTCGATCATGCTGCAGTCGGCGGCCAGTTCACCGAGCGTCTGGCGCACGGAGGGCATGTTCGACGTGCCGATCAGCTCGGTGATCTTGTGCGCGAGACCGATCAGGAAACGCAGCTTCACCATCAGGCGGATTTCGGCCTGGTAGTTCTGGAAGGCGTGAACCGGCGCCTCGTGCCACTGCGCGAGCTGGGCCGCGACGCCCCTGTGCACGAAGATCCTGTCCCACGGGATCTTCACGTCGTCGAAGTAAAGCAACGCATCGTTCTCGTCGAAGCGCGAAGACAGCGGATAATCGAATGAGGACGGCGCCGCCTGCTCATAGGAGCGGCGCGACATCAGCTTCACGCCAGCGGCCGCGATAGGGACCACAGCGGTGAAGGCGAAGCGATCCTCGCCCGGCGCCAGCGGACGAAGCGTCGTGACCAGCACCTCGTCGGAAAGCGCGGCCCCGGTGCCGAGCATCTTGGCGCCGCGGATGGTGACGCCGCCCGGATCCTCGTCCACGACGCGCACCGCCACCTCGGCGTTGCCGCCCTCGCCGGTCCCCTTCGACCGGTCGGCCTGCGGATCGATTATGACGTAGGAGAGATAGAGGTCACGGTCGCGGGCGTGAGCGTAGTAGTCGAGCACGGCGTCTGCCCGCCCGCCCTCGTGCCGGCGATAGACGTCGGCGCCGGCCGCCATGCAGGCGATCGTCGAGGCGACGTGGTCCGGCGAACGCCCCATGAAGCCGTGATGCAGTTCGGCCCAGGCTACGAGCGCCTCGCGGCGCTGCACCAGCTCGGCGTAAGATTTCGGCATCTGCCACGCCCGACTTACCCGGGCGCCGGTCGGCGTCTCGAAGGTGGACCGCTCCACGTTCTCGGGCCGCGCCTGGAAATCGTAGAGCGCGGCGACGGAACGGGTCGCTCCCTGGAACGCCGCATGCTCGGCCACGTTGGCGACCCTCTCCCCGTTCAGGAAGATGCAGCGCCCATCCTGGAGCCCCTGAAGATAGTCAGCCCCGGCCCTCATGACGCCCTCGCGCTTCGCCCCTGCACCTCCGAAATTCGCTTTGTTACTTAGCTTTGTCAACAAGCTAATTTGGAAAGTTGCCGCGCCATGCCGGACGCAGATATGGGTTGGACGCCGGCTTGGCGGCCAAGGAGCATCAATGAGCCCTCCCCCGAACACGGTGAGCCGCGCCGCGCTGCTCGTCGAGGGATCCGACGAGGCTTTCCGGGCCATGGTCGACGACCTGACGCACTTCGCGTCTCGGCTTCAGCAGATCAGGGAGGCGCTGGCGCGTCAGATGGGCGTCACCGCGCCCCAATACGCGGTGCTCATGGCTCTGGCGCGCCGGCCGCCGAACACGCCGGTCGGCGTGAAGGATCTGGCCAGCCGATTGAGGGTCAGCGTTCCCTTCATCGTCACAGAGACGAAGAAGCTCGAGGCCCTCGGCTTCGTAAGCAAAAAGCCAGTCGCGGATGACAAGCGGAAGATCGACATCGTCCTGACGGACAAGGGATCGCTGGCCATCGAGGCGATCGGAGATCGCCAGAGGGCCGTGAACGACGTCCTGTTTGGAAGTCTGAACGTCACGAAGTTCTCTGCGCTCAGAACGATAGCGTCTGAACTCCTGAACTCTTGTGATCGAGCGTTCGAGCTGGCGGAGAAGTAGCCGGATGCTCGCGGGGACGTGACGGCCGGCCGGAGCCGCGCCGTCCGGGTCTCCTACCGAAGCTCGCTCTTGAGTATGGTGCGGTAGGACGGCATGTCGGCCGTGGTGATGTCGTCGATCAGCCAGCCGCGGTCGCCATAGACCAGGGTCAGCTTCAGCTTGCCGGCGTCGGGTCCGTTCCTGTAGCCGACGTCGACCAGCGCCGTCTGATTGTCGCCGCCGACGCGGACGCTGGTCACGCGGAACTTCACGATGTCCTGGCATTGGCAGATCGGGTCATCCGAGATGATGCCGATCTCGCCGCCCGCCTGCTTGCGGTCCTTCAGCACGAGAGCCCGGAACCGGTTCGACAGGATCGGCAAGCCTCCCCGCATCGAGAAATCCTGGGGCATTTTGCCGAGCTCGTAGGTCCTGTAGACCTCGCTCACGAAACCCTCGAGCGAACCGCTGTCGCCGGGTTGGGCGACGGCGGAAGCCGGCGCGAGCGCGAGCGCGAGGACGAGCGCGGCCAGTGGGCGCAGCATGGTGTTTCCCCGGATGCGTGGTGACGGGTGAAAAGGATCGACGGGCGAAGCGCCGTCAGCCGTTGCAGCTCGGGATGGTTCCCTCGCGGCCGCCCTGGGTCCAGAAGATGCCGCCCCAGTGGTACCCGACCAACCCGTTGTAGCGGACGCGGAACCACTTGTAGTCGTTGAACCAGACGTCGATGTCCTCGACGCTCTCCAGCTTCTGTCCTTCCGCCACGCTCGCGACCTTGCCGGCGTTCATGGACGGCCGGCTGCGAAGCACGCCGCCGCAGGAGAAGCTCGGCCCGTACCGGCCGCCGGAGGAGCGGGCGGCGGCGCGGTCGTTGCGCTGCTGCTCCCGCGCCTCGCGGTCCATCTCCACCATCGACTGCACGTCGCCGCTGCACTTCGGCGGGATGTAGTCCCAGATGCCCTTTTCGCGGAAACAGGGGCCGACCTCGGCGCCGCGGCAGATCGACTCGAC
Source organism: Hansschlegelia beijingensis (assembly GCF_045505405.1). Lineage (GTDB taxonomy): Bacteria > Pseudomonadota > Alphaproteobacteria > Rhizobiales > Methylopilaceae > Methylopila > Methylopila beijingensis_A. Next base: position 21,752 of record NZ_JBJKEX010000002.1, read on the forward strand.
GATCTTCGAGCAGCGCTCGTCGAAGCCCTGGGCCGCGGCGGGAAGCGAGGCGAGGGCCAGTCCACCGAAAACGAGCGTTCCCGTCAGCAAAGCGATGCGCATGGCGATGTTTCCGAACGAAGCGCGCGGCGGCGCGGAGATGTCTGGACGGCTGAGCGGATCGGACGCGCGTGCGCGCATCGACGTCAGCGCAGGGTGAAGAGAGTGCTCAAAGTCGGGCGGGTAACGCGCGCCGCCTCAGCGAGGGCACGAATTCGCGCGTTCCTGCGCCTGGATCTCGGCGATCTTCTTGCGGTCGCGCGCCGAAAGCGGCACGTCCTCGATGTTGTTGTAGCGGCAGCCCTCATTGTAGCCGAAGGCGCGGATCGCGCGATCCGTCTTGAAGCAATAGCCGGCTTCAAAATAGACCGCGTTGCGCTCGCCCCAGAGCTCGTCGCAGGGAAAGCGCGCGTAAGCGGGCGACGCCAGAACTACGGCTGACAGAGCAATCAACAAACGCAGCATTCCAAGCCCCTGATGAACGCGTCGGCCGAGGCCTGATTGTTGTTGTGGATCACGCGTGGTCGCGTCGCGCGCCGGTGGTCTCGTCTCGTGTCATCGGAGCCGTACGCGACAGGCGAACTGCGCGTTCCTTCGCCATGACGATGAATAGACCAAGCATGCACAGGTCGACATCGATCCACGGGGCGCATCGGGCGCCTTCTTGCAGTACCGGCCCCGCTGTCGAGCCGCCACAGCATGCGCTGAGGGGACAGGATCGCGACCAGAAGCCATCGAAACATCAAGGCGGCCCGAAGGAAGCCTCTCTGTTCTTGGCACCCTGAAAAAATCTATACACAATGATGATGCTAAGCAGGCAAACAATTTGTGATAAATCGCTGAAAAAAACTCGCGGTGTAAGTATTTCTGCGTAAAGCGAGCTTTGCGGTCTGGCGCTCAGCCCTGCATCACCGCGCGGATTACGATCCGCGGGCTGCGCCCAGGGGCCGGCCCCCACGTGCGGGTTTTCGCGAAGAGCGGCCCGCAGTCGCCGCCACAGGCGGCGCCCGCAGCGTCTCAGCTCCGAGCGAACAGATCCCTGTACTGGGAGGGCTGGCAGCGCAGATACTGGTTCGGCGCCCGGACCTGACCGCCCAACGCGGCGGCTGCGTGCCAGGGCCAGCGGGGGTCGTAGAGCACCGTACGGGCGAGCGCGATCAGGTCCGCGTCGCCCGCGCCCACGATCGCCTCGGCCTGCTCGAAGCCGGTGATCAGCCCGACGGCGATCACCGGGATGGACACCTCCGCCTTCACGGCGCGAGCCAGCGGAACCTGATAGCTCGGGCCGACCGGAATGCGTTGCGCGGGATGCAGGCCGCCGCTCGAGACGTGGATCGCGGCGCAGCCGCGCTGTTCGAGAAGCTTCGCGAAGGCCGCCGTCTGCCCGGCGTCCCAGCCGCCATCGACCCAGTCGGTCCCCGAGAGCCGCATGGTGACGGGGCGGTCGGCCGGGAAGGCGGCGCGCACCGCGTCGAACACCTCGAGCGGGAACCGCATCCGGTTCTCCAGCGAGCCGCCATACGCGTCCTCGCGCCGGTTCGAGAGCGGCGAGAGGAACTGGTGGATCAGATAGCCATGGGCGCCGTGAACCTGGACGGCGTCCAGCCCCAGCCTGCCGGCGCGCTTCGCGGCCGCCGCGAAGGCGTCGCGCACGCGATCGAGACCCTCACGGTCGAGCGCCTGCGGGGCCGCTTCGCCCTCCGCGAACGGGATGGCGGACGGCGCCACGGTGCGCCAGCCATGCGGATCGGAAGGGGCGATCTGCGCGCCCCCCTTCCACGGAACTTCGGTCGACGCCTTTCGTCCGGCGTGCCCGAGCTAAATCGCGATCGGCATGTCCGACCAGCGCCGCAAGCCTTCCAGCGTCCGCCCCATCGCGGCCTCCGCCTCGTCGTCCCACAGGCCGACATCCGCATAGGTGATCCGCCCTTCAGGCAGCACGGCCGTCGCCTCGATGGTGAGCAGCGCCGCTCCCGAGAGCGCGAGTTGGCCGAGATGGATCAGGTGCCAGTCGTTCATGCGCCCGTCCTCGGCCGAATACTGGCACATCGGCGCGATCACGATCCGGTTCGTGAGGTCGAGACCGCCGATGCGGGTCGGAGTGAATAGAACGGGATGGGACACTGGGGATCTCTGTCTGGGCGCGGGAAGGCCGCGGCTGGCCACGCCCGTGAACGCTGCCGGCGTCGCACAGGCGCTTCCTCAAGCCGGATCGGACGCAGACTGTTCCACGGCTCGCGCATCGGCCGCGCGCGGGCTCCGAATGAACCCTCGGGCGGGTCAGGAGTTAGCAGGCTAAGGCCCAGCGCCGCCCGAACTCCAGATCGTCCAAGGAGCCCGAATGTCCAAGCACACCTACAAGGTCATCGAACTCGTGGGCTCCTCGCCGGACTCGATCGAGGACGCCATCAGGAGCGCGATCTCGGACGCCTCCAGGACGATCCGTCACATCGGCTGGTTCGAGGTCGTGGAGACGCGCGGCCATGTCGAGAACGGCCAGGTCGCGCATTTCCAGGTCGTTCTGAAGATCGGCTTCACGATCGACCACGAGGACTAGGGCGTCACGTCCCGCAGAATGTCCGATAGCCCTGCGCCGGCGGCGGCGCGTCGTAGAAGGCCCTGTGCTCGGGCCGCTCCTCGAACGGCGTCGTCACCGCGTCCAGCAGCGCCTCGAAGACCGAGAAATCCCGCCGCTCCACCGCCGCTTCGATCGCGGCCTCGACGAGATGGTTGCGCGGGATCAGCGCCGGATTGACGCGGCGCATCGCCGCCTCCCGGGCCGCGCCGTCGCCGCCCTCCTCGGCGAGCCGCTCGCGCCACCGCGACGCCCATCCGTCATAGGCGGCCGGGTCCTCGAACAGGAGGCGCAGCGACGCATCGGCCTCGAGACTCCGCGCCGCCCCGCACAGGCCCCGGAAGGTCAGCGTGAAGTCGGCCCGGTTCGCCGCCATCAGGTCGAGCAGGTCCTGGGCGAGAGCCGCGTCGCCCTCGCGCGTGTCGAAAAGGCCGAGCTTGGCCCTGAGACCATCCACATAGGCCTCGTTGAACGTCTGCGGAAAGGACGCCAGCGCCTCGCGCGCGAGCGCAACCGCCTGCTCCTGATCGGGCGCGAGGAGAGGCAGCAGGGACTCCGCGAAACGCGTGAGGTTCCAGTGCGCGATCATGGGCTGGTTGCCGTAGGCGTAGCGGCCATGCTCGTCGATCGAGCTGAACACGGTCGCCGGATCGTAGGCGTCCATGAAGGCGCACGGGCCGTAGTCGATGGTCTCGCCCGCGATCGACATGTTGTCGGTGTTCATGACGCCGTGGATGAAGCCGACCAGCAGCCATCGCGCCACGAGACGCGCCTGCCGCCCGATCACCTCCTCCAGCAGAGCCCGATACGGCTCTGCGGTGCTCGCAGCGTCCGGGTAATGCCGCGCGATGACATGATCCGCGAGCGTCCGCAGGCCCTCCATGTCGCCCCGCGCGGCGAAGAACTGGAACGTCCCGACCCGGATGTGGCTCTTTGCGACCCGCGTCAGCACGGCTCCTGGCAGCGGTCGCTCGCGCGCAACGGTCTCGCCGGTCGTGACTGCCGCGAGCGCCCGCGTCGTGGGGATCCCCAGAGCCGCCATCGCCTCGCTGACGAGATATTCGCGCAGCACGGGCCCGAGCGCGGCGCGGCCGTCGCCATTGCGCGAGAACGGCGTGCGGCCCGAGCCCTTCAGCTGCACGTCGCGCCGCGCGCCGTCGCGGCCGATCACCTCGCCGAGCAGAATGGCGCGTCCGTCGCCGAGCCTCGGCACGAACGAGCCGAACTGGTGCCCCGCGTAGGCGGTCGCGATAGGCTCGGCCCCGTCCGGCACGGAGTTGCCGGCGAGCGCGTCGATCCCAGCCGGCGTGGCGAGCGCCTGCGGGTCGATCCGCAACTCGTCCGCCAAGGCACGGTTCAGCTTGATGAGTCGCGGCGCCGGCGCGGGGGCGGGGTTCACCTTCGCATAGAATGAAGGCGGCAGCCGAACATAGCTGTTGTCGAACGGTATTGCGGCGGTCATCGGCGCTTTCAGCAGCGGGCGGGTCTGTTTAGGTGGTTCGCAAAGCCTTGTTGCGAAAGTGCGGCGGAGAAAAATCGTTCGAGTGTCGCGGCGGGCGACCACGCCCCGGCGTAACGCGCTTCGGGCGGTGAGCGAACGATCAACATGGACCAGCGGAGCAAGCCATGACCCGTCTCACCACCACGGCAGCCGGCGTCTTCGCCATAGCGCTCACGGCGCTCGGCTCGGCGGCCTCCGCCGAAGGCCCGGTCTGGCGCGGCGATTACGTCGGAAGGCTGGAGGCTTTCGCGCTGTTGCAACAGCTCAACGCGGACCTGCTCAGTCATGACAGCGCGACGCTGACCCTCGATCGCTGGTGCGCGGCTCATCAACTCGCCTCGCCGGCCAAGATCGTCGCGCAGCTCGACCGCGCCGAGGCCAAGCCGCCGAGCGAGGAGCAGCGCCAACTGCTGCAGGTCGGCGCCGACGAGCGGGTCGTCTACCGCCATGTCCGGCTCAAATGCGGCGAGCGCGTCCTTTCGGAAGCGGAGAACTGGTATGTGCCGTCGCGCCTCACGCCCGAGATGAACACGGCGCTAGAGACCAGCGACGTCGCCTTCGGGCGCGCGGTTCGCCCCCTCGATTTCCGCCGCCGCACCCTGTCGGCGAAGCTCGCCTGGTCGCCGCTGCCCGATGGCTGGGAGAAGGGCGCGCGCGCGCCCGCCGAGGACGAGCTGCGGCCGCCGCGCACCGTCATCGAACATCGCGCTGTGCTCACCCTGCCGAACGGCGTGCCGTTCAGCGCCGTGGTGGAGAACTACACGGCGGAAGTCCTCGCCTTCCGCGAGCCGGACCGTTCAGAGGCCGGGCGTTGACGGATCTGCGCCACGACCGCGCCTTCTTCGAAATCCTCTGCGAAAGCCACGCCTTCTTCGTCGGCCGTCCGCTCGCGCCGGAGGGCGCCGATGCAGCGTGGCTCTACGAGAGCGCGCCCTACGCTGTCCTGGCGCACGACGCCGGCGCGGACCCGCGCTTCGTCTACGCCAACAGGACGGCGCAGCGCTGCTTCGGCTATTCGTGGGAGGAGTTCATCGGGCTGCCCTCGCGCCTCTCCGCGGAGGCGCCGGAACGGTCGGCGCGGCAGGCGCTGCTCGACGCGGTCGCGCGCGACGGCTTCGCCGCCGGCTATCGCGGCGTCAGGGTGACAAAGTCCGGCCATCGCTTCTGGATCGAAGACGGCGTGGTGTGGCGGCTGGTCGGGCGCGACGGGGCGCCGGCCGGACAGGCCGCGACGTTCTCGGCCTGGCGCGACGCCTGACAGAGCCCGGATCAGGCGGCGGTTCCCGCCGTTCCTTCCAGGATCTGCTCCAGCCTGTCGATCAGCTCCGCCTGGGCGGGCAGCAGTTTCTCCCGCGCGACGTCGGGCGCGAACCATTCCGCCCGGTCCACCTCCGGAAAGGACTGCATCCTCCCGCTACGCGGCGGCCATTCCATCTCGAACGTATTGCTGCGCATCGTGGCCGGATCGAAATCGCCCTCCGCCGCAAAGGCGTGCACCCGCTTGCCGCCGCGCTGGACGATCGCCCCGAGCGGGATGAGCGGCCCTGCGGGCGCGGCGCCGAGCTCCTCGGCGAACTCCCGCAGCGCCGCCGCTTCCGGGTCTTCTCCGGCGAGAAGCTCGCCTTTGGGGATCGACCAGGCGCCGAGATCCTTGCGCCGCCAGAATGGGCCGCCCGGATGCGCGAGCAGGACGAGAAGCGCGCCAGCCTCGCGCCTGAAGAGCAGCAGACCGGCGCTCTCGGCAGTCATCAGAGTCCCCCTTGGAGGTTGTCCCGCCGACCGCTCCCGGGTGCGGCGCGCATCGAGAGACGCGCAGACCTCAGGCCGGCCGGACGGGGTCGATGGCGAGGAACCTCGTGGTTCGCGGCGCCGGGAAGGTGAGCTCTCGATGGTCCGGGCTGGGATGGCGCACCTTGGACGCACGTCCGTCCGCCCTCATCCGGCGGGCGGCCTCAAGCCAGTCCGGCGCCGTCAGACCATCCTGCACCCAGTGGACGACGCTTGCCTCATCGCACCAGTCGAGGAGCTTCGGCATCGTCCGGAGATGCGCGCCGCTGGTCATGTAGCGACGCATCTCCTCCTGGTCGCGCCAGAGCGTCATGGTCCAGAAGGTCAGCCGCCGGTCGGCCAGCAACGCGCCTCCGAAATAGCCCCCGGCGCGTTTCGCCTGCCGCATGCTGCGAAGCGTGTGGACGACGAACTGCGGCATGAACCGAAGCGAGCGGACCCTGAGACGGGTGATGCTGATGAAGACCATGACTCGGTGCCGTCCCTCGTTCAGGTGAACCAGCCTAGCTGACGCCGGACGCAAGTCGATTGCGGCGCCCCGGGTCGCGCTCGCGGGATGGCCCCGCCGGCGGAGGCGCGGCCCGGACCATCGGGCGACGACAAAACAACGTTGCGTGATGAGCCTGCGGGCGCGCGGCGGCCGCTTCTGGCGTCCCCCGGACGATCTGGCTACAAGCCCAACATTGCATCACCTGCTTAAAGCGAGGGCATCCTGTCCAATATCGACGAAAAACTGGAGCCGATCCTGGCCGAGGTCCTGACCCGCAACGCCGGGGAGGCCGAATTCCATCAGGCGGTTCGGGAAGTGCTGGAGAGTCTGGGTCGGGTGGTCGCCAAGCATCCGGACTACGCTGACGACGCGCTGATCGAGCGCATCTGCGAACCGGAGCGGCAGATCATCTTCCGAGTGCCGTGGGTGGACGATCGTGGCCAGGTCCAGATCAACCGCGGCTTCCGGGTGCAGTTCAATTCGGCGCTCGGCCCCTACAAGGGCGGGATCCGGTTCCACCCCTCGGTGAATCTCGGCATCATCAAGTTCCTGGGCTTCGAGCAGACCTTCAAGAACGCGCTGACCGGCATGCCGATCGGCGGCGGCAAGGGCGGCTCGGACTTCAACCCGCGCGGCCGTTCCGACGGCGAGATCATGCGGTTCTGCCAGTCCTTCATGACCGAGCTGCACCGGCACATCGGCGAATACACCGACGTGCCCGCGGGCGACATCGGGGTGGGCGGCCGGGAGATCGGCTACATGTTCGGCCAGCACAAGCGGCTGACCAACCGCTACGAGGCGGGCGTGCTGACCGGCAAGGGCCTCGTCTATGGCGGATCGCAGGCGCGGCGCGAGGCGACCGGCTATGGAGCGGTCTATTTCGTCGAGAGCATGCTCGCGACCCGCAACCAAGGGCTCGAGGGCAAGCGGGCGGTCGTCTCCGGGTCCGGCAACGTCGCGATCTACACGGCGGAGAAGCTGCAGCAGCTCGGCGCGCGCGTGATCGCCTGCTCCGACTCCAATGGCTTCGTGCTGGACGAGGACGGCGTCGATCTCGCGCTGCTCAAGGAGGTCAAGGAGGTCCGGCGGGCCCGCATCTCCGAATACGCGGTGCTGCGCGGCAAGCAGGCGCGCTATGTCGAAGGCGGCTCGATCTGGAGCGTGCCGTGCGACATCGCGATGCCCTCAGCCACCCAGAACGAGCTGACCGGCAAGGACGCCAAAACGCTGGTCGCCAACGGCGTGGTGGCGGTCGGCGAAGGCGCCAACATGCCGAGCACGCCTGAGGCCGTCCGCATCTTCCAGGCGGCCGGCATCCTGTATGCGCCGGGCAAGGCCGCCAACGCCGGCGGCGTCGCGACCTCGGCGCTTGAGATGCAGCAGAACGCCTCGCGTGACAGCTGGTCGTTCGAGCAAACGGAGACGCGCCTCGCCACGATCATGCGAGGCATCCACGACCGCTGCGCGGAGACCGCCGAGGAGTATGGCGCGCCCGGCGACTACGTGCTCGGCGCCAACATTGCGGGCTTCGTCCGCGTGGCCGAGGCGATGCGCGCGCTCGGCGTCATCTGAGCCAAGGGCGCCTCGGCTCCGCCGGGGCGCCCGCCAACGCCATGACGACGCGGCGGCCGCCCGTCTCTTCGCCGTCGCTCAGGGCAGGCGGAAGTGCTTCGAGAGCTTCAGCTTCTGGCCCTGATAGTTCGAGGCGCCAAGCTCTCCGTAGAGCGTGCGGGGACGCTCCAGCATGCGCTCATAGACGAGGCGGCCGACCGTCTGGCCATGTTCCAGGATGAACGGCACCTCGTGGCTGCGGACCTCGAGCACGGCTCGCGCGCCGGCGCCCCGCGCCTCGGCGTGACCGAAGCCGGGATCAAAGAAGCCGGCGTAATGCACGCGGAACTCGCCCACGAGCGGGTCGAAGGGCGTCATCTCGGCGGCGTGGTCGGGCGGCACCTGGACGGCCTCCCGCGAAGCCAGGATGTAGAACTGCCCGGGATCGAGCACGAGCCCGGAGCGGCCGGCGCGGATCGGCTCCCAGAAATCCTCCACGGCGTGCGCGCCGGGCGCGTCCACGTCCACCACTCCAGTGTGCCGCTTGCCCCTCCAGCCGACCAGCCCCTCGCCGTCGCCCTGAAGATCGACCGTGACCGCCACGCCGCCCTGCACGTCCGCCTGGTCGTCGTCGACGAGCCGCTCCCGGCCCTGAAGCGCCGCGAGGTCGGAATCGGATAGCCGGGCCTCGCCCCGCCGGAGCCGGAGCTGGCTCAGCCGCGAGCCTGCGCGGACCAAGACCGGAAAGGTGCGCGGGGAAATCTCTGCGAAAAGCGGCCCGCGATAGCCCGACGGCACCTGGTCGAAGGCGCGCGCGCCGTCGGTGATGACGCGGGTGAACACGTCGAGCCGCCCGGTCGAGCTTTTCGGATTGGTGGCGGCGGCCACGTCGTCCGGGAGCGCTAGGCTCTCCATCAGCGGCGCGATGTAGACGCAGCCGGTCTCCAGCACGGCGCCGTCCGACAGGTCGATCGTGTGCAGACGGAAATCGACCAGGCGTTCCGAGACCGTGCGTCCCGCGCCCGGCAGGAAGCTCGCCCGCACGCGATGGACCACCGGCCCGAGCCTCAGGTCGAGGCTCGCCGGCTGGATCTGGTCAGGCGCCGCGGGCCGGTCGAGCGCGATGGCGCCGTCCGCGATCAGCTGCTCGATCGCCTGGCTCGGCAGGATGCCGCCCAGCGGCGCGCCGTCTCCGTTCAGCAAACCGCAGTCCCCCGGGCCGTCGTCCGGGTTCCTGTACGCGAACGAGACGTTGACGCCAAGCGCCGGCGGGCCTACGCAGGCGGAACCGTGGTTCTTTGGGCCGGCCGGCTTGCAGCCACGTTAAAACAACCAGCTAAAAGGCCGGACGCGCGTAGGCCGCATCGGGCGTCACGTGCGGCCCGGCGCCGTCCGAGGTCGCATCATGAGCCGCGAAAGACTCCCCACAGACCGTCCGCTGCGTCCCGCCACGCGGCTGATCCACGAGGGCGAGAGCCGCTCGACCTTCGGCGAGATGTCGGAGGCGCTCTATCTCACCTCCGGCTACGCCTACGACACGATGGAGGCGGCCGAAGCCCGCTTCGACGGCAGCGACCCCGGCTACATCTACTCGCGCTTCTCGAATCCGACCGTCTCGACCTTCGAGCGTCGCATGATGGCGCTGGAAGGCGCCGAGGCGGCGCGCGCGACCGCCAGCGGCATGGCGGCGGTGACGGCCGCGATGCTGTGCCAGGTGAAGGCCGGCGATCATGTGGTGGCGGCCAAGGCGCTGTTCGGCTCCTGCCGATATGTCGTGGAGGATCTGCTGCCGCGTTTCGGGGTCGCGTCGACGCTCGTCGACGGCGCCGATCTCGATCAGTGGCGCGCCGCCGTGCGGCCCGAGACCAAGGCGTTGTTCCTCGAGAGCCCGACCAATCCGACGCTCGAGGTCTACGACATCGAAGCGATCGCGAAGATCGCGCATGACGCAGGCGCCCTGCTCGTGGTCGACAACGTGTTCGCGACCCCGGTGCTGCAGCGGCCGCTGAGCCTCGGCGCGGACGTGGTGGTCTATTCGGCGACCAAGCACATCGACGGCCAGGGCCGCACGCTCGGCGGCGTCGTGCTCTCCTCGGAAAAATTCGTGACCGACCATCTGCAGACCTTCCTGCGGCAGACCGGCCCATCTCTCTCGCCGTTCAACGCCTGGGTCCTGGCCAAGGGCCTCGAGACGCTGGCGCTGCGGGTCGAGAAGATGCAGGCGAACGCCGCCGCGATCGCGGACCTTCTGGCCGATCATCCGAAGGTGAAGCGGCTGGTTTACTGCGGGCGGGACGACCACCCGCAGGCCGCCCTGGTGAAGAAGCAAATGGCCGGCGGCGGCACGCTGGTGGCGTTCACGCTCGACGGCGGCAAGGCCGAGGCGTTCCGCTTCGGCAACGCGCTGCGGATCGCCAAGATCTCCAACAATCTCGGCGACGCCAAGTCGATCCTGACCCATCCGGCGACCACGACGCACCAGCGGCTGTCGCCCGAGGCGCGCGCCGAGCTCGGCATCACGGACGCGATGCTGCGGCTCTCGGTCGGGCTCGAGGATCGCGACGATCTGCTCGAGGACGTCTCGATCGCGCTGAAGGCGGTGTGAGCGGCGCTTTCGGAAGCGCCTCTCGCTCATCGAGCGATCACCCCTCCAAAGAGCGGGGCCGGCACCACACATAGCGGGCGTCGGCGAGGAGTGAACCGAGGATGAGAACCTTTCGGGTTTTTCCAGGCCGGGAGTCGGAACCGGGCGAGGAACAACCGCGCGCCTTCGGGAGACGCGAGGAAGTCGCCAGGGCGCGCAAAAGCCAGAAAATCCGCCAGATCCAGACGGCCGGCGCGGCGGCGCTGGTTCTGGGCGCCGGCGCTCTGGCCGTCATGGTGATCAACGGGTTCTGAGCGGCCTCAGGCGCGGCCGCGGGCGCTCGCGGTCCGCAGCACCTGGGACCTCAGCCAGTTGGTGAGCTCGGTCCTGCGAATCTTCGGGTCGAGCACCGACGGCGCGATCCCCAGCCGCCAGGCCACATCCTTGCGTTCGGGCCCCTCGTCGAGCGCGACAAGATCCGAGACGTAGCGGGCGGCCTCCTCCGGCTCGCGGAAGAAGCCCTCCTTGAGCATGACCGGCGTGTAGCGGGTCAGGATGCCGCCGAGCTCCGCGAATGTGTATTCGGGGTGGAACTGGACGCCCCAGAACACGCCGGGGCCATGCCGGATCTCGGCCGCCTGCACCGCGCAGAGCTCGTTGGTCGCCGTCACGGTGGCGTTCGGCGGCAGCACTGCGACCTCGTCCGAATGGATCGCCGGCGCGTCGAACACCTCCGTGCGGTCCGCATGCAGAGGGTGGCCTCGGCCCGCGTCTGTGATGCGGATCGAGCGCGCGATGCCGATCTCGCGGCCCTGCGGGTTGAGCTTCACCTCGCCGCCCGCCGCCACCGCCGCGACCTGCAGGCCCCAGCAGGAGCCGAAGAACGGCAGCCCCGACGCGTAGACGGCGCGCGCGAACTCCACCTGCGCAAGGGATTCCGGCTCGGCTTTCCAGAGATTGAGGCCCGACCCCGTGATGGCGACGCCGTCATAGCCGGCGAGGTCGCCGCCCGGCAGATTGGCGCCCTCGTCGGCCGGAAAGCAGATGTCGATCTCGGCGGTGACGCCAAGGTCCTCGGCCAGCATGGCCAGGACGTCCGCGTAGAACTGGCTCGGGGTCCGTCCGGAGACGGCGGCGTGCCGCTCGCGCATCTTGGGCGGATTGCCCTCCGCGACGAGCAGCCGGACAGGGCGCATCGCTCAGCCCCGCGCAGCGTCGAGATCGCCGCGGATGGCGGCGCGGAACAGCCGCGCGAAATCGGCGGCCTTGAAGGGCAGCGGGTTTCCGCCGGTGGAAGGATCGCGCTCGGCCTTCTCGGCGAGTTCGTCGACGCGGTCCTCGCCTACGCCGAGTTCGCCCAGCGAATGCGGCACATGGAGCTCCTTCCGGAAGCGCAGCACCCACTCGATGAAGCCGTCGAAGCCGCCCGAAATCTCCAGCGAGCGCGCGAGATGGCCGAAGCGCTCCTCGATCGCCGATCGGTTGGCGAGAAGCACGTACGGCATCACCACGCCGTTGGTGAGGCCATGATGGGTGTCATAAAGGGCCCCGACCGGATGCGACATTGAGTGGATGGCGCCAAGCCCCTTCTGGAAGGCCGCCGCGCCCATCGAGGCGGCCGCCAGCATGTTGGAACGCGCCTCGATGTCCGTCCCGTCGGCGACCGCGCGCGGCAGGTAAGTCTTCACGAGCCGTGCGCCGTTCGCCGCGACGCCGTCGGCCATCGGGTGGAAACCCGGCGCCGAGAACGCCTCGAGGCAGTGCGCCAGCGCGTCGAAGCCGGTCCAGGCCGTCAGCTTGGGCGGCAAGCCGACCGTGAGCTCAGGGTCGGAGACCACCACCGCGGGCAGCAGCTTCGGGTGGAAGATGATCTTCTTCTCGTGCGTCTCCTCATTTGTCACCACCGCCCCGCGTCCGACCTCGGAGCCCGTGCCCGCGGTCGTCGGAACGGCGACGATCGGCGCGATCCCGTCGGCGTCCGCGCGGGTCCACCAGTCGCCGATATCCTCGAAGTCCCAGACCGGACGGGTCTGGCCGACCATCAGGGCGACGAGCTTGCCCACGTCCAGCCCTGAGCCGCCGCCGAAAGCGATCACCCCGTCCGCGCCGGCCTCACGGTAGGCCGCCACGCCCGCATCGACATTGGCGCTGGTCGGGTTGGCCTTCACGTCCGAGAAAACGGCCGTCCCGAGCCCCGCCCCGGCGAGAACCTCAAGCGCGCGGCGCACGATGGCGCTGTCGCGAAGCCCGGGGTCGGTGACGAACAGCGGCCGCGAGACGCCCGCCTGACGGCAGGCCGCCGGCAGCTCCGCGATCCGGCCGGGGCCGAACAGAACGCGGGTGGGGTAGTTCCAGGAACCTGTGAAGGCTGTCATCGCGAGGATCTCTTGGCGGTCTGCTGCAGGCGTCGCTCGGGAGACTTCCCCGTCATCCGCCGGCTTGTCCGGAGGATCCATGCCCGGCGTCGAGCGCTACGCCGTCGATGGGTCCTCCGGACAAGCCGGAGGACGACGAGCCTTATCCGGAAGCCGCGCGCCGGATCAGCCGACCTCGCGAAGATGGAAGCTCTTCGGCCGCGTCAGCAGCTGGAAGCCGATCTCGGAGAGCGAGGCCCCCCGCCCGGTGTCCTTGACGCCGGTCCAAGCCAGCGCCGGATCGAGATAGTCGCACCTGTTCATATAGACCGTGCCGGTCTCGATCCGGTCGCCGAGCGCCTCGGCGACATCCGCCTCGCGCGTCCAGATCGAGGCGGTGAGGCCATAGGGGCTGTCGTTCATCAGGCGCACGGCCTCGTCATCGTCGCGGACCTTCATGATCCCGACGACCGGTCCGAAGCTCTCCTCGACCATTACGCGCATGGAGTGGTCGACCTCGGTGAGGATCTGCGGCGCCAGATAGGGCGTGCCCTCGCGGTCCCCCGGGAAGGCCCTGGGGTCGAGATGCGCCTTCGCGCCCTTCTCGAGCGCCTCGCGCGTCTGCGACCTCACCGTCTCGGCGAAACGCGTGGCGGACATCGGCCCGAGGGTGGTGGCGTCGTCGAGCGGATTTCCGAGCACGTATCTGGAGGTCAGCTCCACCGCGCCCGCGACGAAGCGATCGTAGAGGCTCTCATGCACGTAGATGCGCTCCACGCCGCAGCAGCACTGGCCCGAATTGTAGAACGCGCCGTCGACGATGTTCTCGATGGCGAAGTCGAGGTCGGCGTCCGCGCGCACATAGGCGGGGTCCTTGCCGCCGAGCTCAAGACCCAGGCTCGTGAAGGTCCCGGCGGCCGCCTTCTCGACGGCCCGGCCGCCCGCGACCGAGCCGGTGAAGTTGATGTGGTCGAACGCGCCGGCGGCGATCAGGGCGCCGGACTGCTCGTGGTCGAGCACGACATTGCGGAACAGCCCCTTCGGGAGGTCGGCCTTGTCCATCGCCTCCTGGAAGCGCTCGCCCACCAGGATGGTCTGGGCGGCGTGCTTCAGCAGCACGGCGTTGCCCGCGATGAGCGCGGGCACGATCGTGTTGACGGCCGTGAGGAACGGGTAGTTCCAGGGCGCGATCACGAACACCAGGCCAAGCGGCGTGCGCTTGATCATGCGCCGGAAGCCGGGCTTCGGCTCCGGAACGATCGGCGCGAGCGACGCCTCCGCGGTCGCGACGCAGTGCTTCACCCGCTCCTCCACGCCGCGCATCTCGCCCCCGAACCGGACGGGGCGCCCCATCTGCAGGGCGAGCTCTGGGATGATCTGCTGGTTGAGGCCCAGCAGCGCGTCGAGGAAGACGAGCATCTTGCGCCCGCGCTCGGCGATCGGGACCTCGGCCCATTCCCGCTGGGCGCGCCGCGCGTCGGCGAGGATCGCCTCCATCGCGGCGGGTGACTCGGTGGGCCGGCGGGCCAGTTCGCGGCCGTCGACGGGAGAGATGCAGATCTGGTCGGTCATCGATGTCACCTGTCGGTCCCGCCGAGGGGAGGCCGTCGTCCCGGCCGAGCGCAGCGAGAGCCGGGATCGTTGTCAGAACTATGCCCGTCATGGTCCGGCTTGCCCGGACCATCCATCTCAAGCGTCGAGCTCTACGCCCGAGGTGGGTCCTCCGGTCAAGCCGGAGGACGACGGCGGCTTTTCGTGCGCCTCTCCGGAGAACGATCCCGGATCGGCGCGCCGCGCAGTCCGGGATGACGCTTCAGATGATCTCAAAATACCGCTCCAGCTCCCAATCGGTGACGGCCTTGTTGAACTCGCGCTGCTCCCAGTCGCGGGTCGCGGCCCAATGCTCCACGAAAGGCTCGCCGAACAGCTCCTTCGCCGGCGCCGACGCCGCGAACCGGGCCGCGGCCTCGCCGAGCGAGCGAGGAAGGGCCCGTTCGGGCGCATGCCGAAGCGCGTAGGCGTTGCCCTCGATAGCGGAATCCGGCTCGATGCGGTTCTCGATGCCCCAGAGCCCGGAGCCGATGGCGGCCGCAAGCGCCACGTATGGATTGATGTCGGCGGCCGCCACCCGGTACTCGACCCGCTGACTCTTCGGCGATCCGGGAATGACCCGCAGCGCGCAGGTCCGGTTCTCGACGCCCCAGGTCGCGTCGGTCGGCGCCCAGAAGCCCGGGATCAGCCGCGCGTAGGAATTCACCGTCGGCGAGACCATCGCAAGCAGATCAGGCATGAGGTGCTGCTGCCCGCCCACGAACCAGCGCATCGCATCCGACATCGCGTGCGCGCGGCCTTCTTCGTGGAACACGGAGCCGCCGTCGTCGCCCTGGAGCGAGACGTGGATATGGCCGGACTGGCCGGGCCAGTCCTTCGACCATTTGGCCATGAAGGTCGCCATCAGCCCGCGGCGCTGGGCGAGGATCTTGGTGAAGGTCTTGAACAGCACGGCGCGGTCCGCCGCCTCGAGCGCGTCAGAGACCTCGATGGCGGCCTCCAGCACGCCGGGCCCGGTCTCCGTGTGCAGCCCCTCGACCGGCATCCGCATGTCCGAGCAGAGCTTCAGCAGCTCGGCGTAGAACTCGGCGTGCACGCCCGAGCGCAGCACGGAATAGCCGAAGAAGCCGGGCGTCATCGGCGTCAGGCCGGCGTAGCGCTTGTCGCGGACGGAATGCGGCGTCTCCTCGAACAGGAAGAACTCGAATTCGACCGCCGACTTCACCTTGAAGCCCATACTCGCGGCCCGGTCGAGCACGCGCCGCAGCGTTCCGCGCGGGCAGACCTCCTCGGCCCGTCCGGCGAACTCGCTGAGAACGAAGAGCATGTCGCCTTCCAGCGGCAGGTCGCGCGCCGTCTCCGGAAGCACGCGGACCGCGGCGTCCGGATAGGCCGTGTGCCAGCCGGTGAGGCTGACATTGTCGTAGAGCTGGTCGTTGGAGTCCCAGCCCAGCACGACGTCGCAGAAGCCGAAGCCGTTCTCGAGAGCCGAGGCGAACTTGTCGCGGCTCATATACTTGCCGCGCAGGATGCCGTCGGCGTCGGCGACGCCGAGCTTGACGTGCGTCAGGCCCCGCTTGTCCACCAGCGCGAGGAGGTCCTTGGCGGTCGTTTCCGCTTTGCTCATCTGCTCTCGACGGGTTGGCGAGGAGCCGGCGGCGGATGATCTCCGTCGCCGGCGCGGGACGGGTGGCGGTTCAGTGCGAACGGTACTCGGCCTTGCCGCCCGACATCGCGAACTCCTCCTCGGGCGACAGCACCAGCTTGTGGCGGCCGACCGCGGCGAAATAGACGATCGCGATCGCGAACCACACCAGCACCCAAAGCACGCCCTTGGTGAAGTTGGGGTCCTGGACCTGGTAGCCGAGCGTGACCACCGCGATGACGATGGTCAGGACCGCGCCCGGGACGCCGAGCGGGCTGCGGAAGGGCCGTTCGATGTGCGGGCTTCTGTTGCGCAACAGGATGAACGACACGGCCTGAGCGATGTAGGAGAACATCGCGCCGGACACCGCCATGTTGAGCAGCACGCTGCCGATCGAGGCGCCCGCCTGCTCCGCCCCGAGGGCGAACCAGATCACGAGCATCACCGCGAGGCCGACGATCGAGCCGACGAACATCGCGAGGTGCGGCGTCCGATAGGTGGCGTGGGTGACCGACAGGCCGCGCGGGAAGTAGCCCGCCCGCGACAGGGAGTAGATCTGCCGCCCCTGCGCGTACAGGATGGTGTGGAAGCTCGCGATCAGCCCGGTGAGCGCCACGAGCCCCAGCACCACCACGCCGCCGTCGCCGTAGATCGCCCGGAAGCCGTCGAGCAGCGGTTCGAGCGAGGAGCTCAGCTTGAACGAGCCGACGCCAATCACCGACGGGTTCAGCAGCACGATCATGAAGGCCGAGACCATCAGGGTGATCATGCCCAGGATGATGCCCTTCGGCATGTCGCGCTTCGGGTCGACCGACTCCTCCGCCGCGAGCGGCAGTTGCTCGATCGCGAGGAAAAGCCACACCGCGAAGGGGAGCGTGGCGAGCACGCCCGAGACGCCGAACGGGAAGAGTTCGCCCCCGCCCTCGGGAAGCTCGACGGCGGCGCCGTCCGGCCCGACGCCGATGTTCAGCGCCCAGCGCGAGAAATCCATGTTGGGGATCGCGCTGAGCCAGAAGAAGACCAGCACGGCGAGCGAGATCAGCGTCACGACCATCGTGACGCGGAACGACAGTTCGAGCCCGAACACGTTGAGCGCCACGAATACGGCGTAGAACGCGATCCAGATGAGCGGCGAGTAGGCCGGATCGAGCCCGAAGATCGCATTCACGTAGGAGGTGATGAAGGTCACCACCACGGCCGGGGTGATGACGTATTCGACGTTCTCGCAGAGGCCGGTGAGGAAGCCGCCCCACGGTCCCATTGCGGTGCGGGCGAACGAATAGGCCGCGCCGGTGTGGGGCAGCGCCGCCGACATCTCGGCGATCGAGAACGTCAGGCCGAGATACATGATCGCGATGATGATCCCGGCGACCAGCATGCCGCCCCAGCCGCCGGTCGAGAAACCGAAGTTCCAGCCCGAGAAATGGCCGGAGATCACGGCGCCGACGCCGAGAGCCCAAAGGCTCGCGACGCCCGCGTAACGCATCAATCCACGCTTTTCGAAGTAGCCGGCGTCTACCGTCTGGTAGGTCACGCCGCGTCCATCCTGCGCCATGAGATGAGCCCCGTTGACGTCGACGGGACGCCCGGCGTGACTCCCCGGGCGAGGCGGCGCGTCCCCCGGCCGCCGGAGGCGGGGTCGACGCCGCCCCTCGTTGGAACGATCGTTCCAGAGAGCTCACGTTTCTGTCAATATGGAATGAACGTGACCATGACTGCGGAGCATGAGACTGCGATGGCGGCGAACGCGGCGACGGCCTTCTCCGGAACCGTCGCGCAGGCTCTTGCGGAGATCATGTCGGGTCTCACGCCGCGCGAACGCCGCGCGGCCGAGCATCTCGCGGCGCATTACCCGGTCGCGGGGCTTGCGCCGATGGCGCGTTTCGCGCGCAGCGCCGGCGTGAGCTCGCAGACGGTGCTGCGGCTGTTGGCCAAGCTCGGCTTCGAAAGCTGGCGGGGCCTGCAGGAGCGGCTCCGCGCGGAGCTCGCCGCCGAACGCGTCTCGCCGCTCGGCCGCTGGACCGCCCACGCGGCCACGGAGCTTCTGGACGGCGACAGGCTCGCGGCGTTCGGGGCCAAGCTCGCGGAGAACGTGGTGGAGGCTTTCCGCGACCTCGACCGCGCCGAGTTCGAGGCGACGGCCCGGCGCCTCGCTGATCCGAAGCGCCATGTGCTGGTCGTCGGCGGGCGCTTCAGCCAGGCCCTCGCCCGGCTGCTCGTCAGACATCTCGAGATCGTCCGTGGCGGCGTGGAGGAGATCGGCTCGCTCTCCGCCACCTGGCCGGACCGGCTGATCGACGTCGGCCGCCGGACGGTCATCGTCGCCTACGACGTGCGCCGCTATCAGCGCGACGTCATCCGGCTGTGCGCCTTTGCGGCGGAGCGGGGCGCCTGGGTCGTGCTGCTTCCGGAGAAACCTGCCCGATGTCCTACGCTGCGCTGCTGAGCAAGATCGTTTCGCAGGGCAACGGGACGTCGAGGCGCAAACAGCGCCTCAAGTCCGCGATGCGCGAGGCCGCTCAGGCCAGGAGCTTCGAGATCGCCGAGCGGGGCAGCCGCTCCGCCGGCGGGGACTGGTTCGTCTGCCGCCTCGCCGAGATGAAGCTCGACATCGGCGACGTCGCCCATGTGAAGGCGCTCCGGGACGCGGGCCACAAGATCTTCAAGACCCAGGACGGGCAGGGGGTGCTGGCCCGCGCCCTCATCATGGAGGGCAAGACGCAGGAGGCTGAGAAGATCATTCTCGACCTCGTGCTGCGCAACCAGTCGCCGGACCCGCTGCGCCTGCTGCGTCTGCTGCCGCCGGAGCCGACCCTGCTCGACAAGGCCTGCGCCGCCTTCCAGCGCAGTGAGCGGACGAGCTATCGCAAGGCGATCCAGGCGTCGCATCTCGTCGAGGTCGCGATCGCGACCGGGGACGTCGAGCGTGGCCTCGAGATCACCAACCAGGCGCTGCGCTGGCTGGACGGCGCGAAGCCCGAGCGCGTGACCTATTCGGAGCCCGACCGGCTGGACGACCTCGACAAGGCGCTCGCGGACTTCCACGAGCTCATGAAGGACGTCGGCGAGTTCTTCCTGATCAGCGGCACGCTGCTCGGGATCAAGCGTGAGAACAGCCTGCTCGAGTTCGACAAGGACATCGACCTCGGCGTGTTCGATCCCGCCGTGGTGGAGCGCCTGGCGAAGGCCGTCGGCTCATCCTTCGCGTTCGCGCCCGACATCTCGTCGAACATCGACGGGTTCAAGGTGAAGCACCGCAACGGCGTTGTGGTGGACGTGTTCCTGCATCACGTCGAGGGCGACGCCGTCTGGCATGGCGGCCCGGCCCATGTCTGGGACAACAGCAAGTGGTGGAGCCGCGACGAGGAGAAGTTCGAGACCGTCACGTATAAGGGCCGCGACTACCTCGCGCCGGCGGATTGGGACAAATACCTCACCGAGAACTATGGCGAGTGGCGCTCGCCCGTCCGTCAGTACAACGCGTCGCTTGAGGCGCCGAACCGGCGCCTGCGGGACGCAGGGCTGGCGCGGCTCTACTCTCGGCAGAACTTCGTCAAATACTATCACCGCGCGGACTTCCAGATGCTGCTGCGCGCGATGGCGGCCTATGAGGCCGCGTTCGGGGCCGACGCCTTCCTGCAGAACGCCAAGCGCGTCATGCTGGCGGACTCGCGCGAGGACGCCCATCCGTTCGCCGCCACGCCGCGCCCGCGCCTGCTGGCCGACACCTGAAGAAGGGTGAAAGGCGCGGCCGCGGCCGCGCCTGAACTCGCGCTGGCGGGAGGGCGAGGCTCTCCGGCCGCGCGCGCCTACTGGTTCAGAACCGGCGGCTGCGCCGCGTCGAGCTTGATGCGCTCCATCGCGTGGGCGACCGCCGCGTCATGGCCGATCAGCTCCTGCAGCGCGTCCCACACCTTGAACAGCTGAATGCGCTTGCCCGCGAAGTAGTAGTCGTGCAGCCTGGTGAAGAAATACCAGATCATGTGCTCATTGTCCTGAATGATCATGTTCGGCGTGTCAACGAACGTCTCGAATTCAGGCTGCGGAATCGACCAGCTGTCGCCGTAGTTCTCGATCAGATACTGATCCGGGTTGGTCGGGATCTTGAACGTCCCGCCGAGGAACTCGACCTTTTGGAGCTCGAAGTCGGAGTTCCACCACCGGGTCTTCTGTCCCTGATGGTAGATTCTGCCATCCTCGCGCCAGTGCAGGAAGACGTCGAGCATCACGCCGTTGGCGTGCTCCACCTGCACGAGGTGGTCGGTCGTGAGCGCGCGGACCTTGAAGCGGCCGCTCGACGCGAGCGTCTTGCGGATCGTCTCCGGCGGCACGTCGGTCAGCACGCCGACGTCGATGTCCTTGTCGTAGCTGAGGATGGTCCCCTCGCGGACGCAGCCGAGCAGCGTGCCGCTGATCAGGAAGAACTCGATGCCGAGCGAGCCGAGGTCGGCGCGCAGGTCGAGCAGCGTGGTCAGCGCCTGCGCGGTCCAGTCCTCCTTGATCTGCTGTTCGCGCTCGCCGTAGCGCACGATCTGCAGGCCCGCCAGGAAGCGCTGGCGCGCGGCGAAGATCGCGCGGTCGAGCAGGCCGAGATCGCGGCAGGCGACGGAGTAATGCAGCAGCGCGTGACGGGCGCGGTGGCCGGAGTAGGAGAAATGCGGGGCGAGGAACAGGAACATCTGTTCAAGCGCCTCCGGCGTCTTCACCGCCCGGCGCAGCGTCAGCAGCTCGTCATAGGTCGGAACGACCCCGCGCAGCGTCTCGAACATCAGCCGCAGCGCGTCATCATGCCGGCCGCACGCGTTCATCGCGTCGGCGCGGGCCAGGCATAGCCGGCGGAACTCGCGCGACGTCTTCTTGTCGAGCGGCAGCGCCATGATGGCGTCGGTGCAGGCGTCGATGCAGCCCGCCGAGTCGCCCGCGAAGGCGAGCAGCCGGGCCTTGCGCTCCCGCGTCTTGAACGAGACGCCGTTGAAGCCCTCGATCCAGTTCAGCAGCTCGAGCGCCTCGCGGCCCCGCCCAAGATTGGCGAGCGCGTTGACCTTCCACATGCGGATGGCCTGCAACTGCGTGTTCGCCGCATGGGCGGAGCTGACGAACAGCGACAGCGTGTCCGCCGCGGCGATCAGGTCCGCGTCGCGCTTCTCCTCGGCGCACTTCGCGCACTCGCCGTAGACCTTGGCGATCGCTTCGGCGGTCGCGCGGCGGTCGCGTGGCGGCAGGATCCGCGAGTCCGGGGCGACTTCGACCTCTAGCGCGGCCCCGATGCTCATCGATCTGCGTCCTTGTTGATGCTGAGGGGTCGTCCAAGGACGCCCGGAAGGCGCGGCGCGTCGCCCCGCGGACGAACCCGGATGGTACCCGGAAGGCCTCGCGCGCCGCAAGGCGCAGCGCTTGCGCGAGCCCGGCGCCCGCGAATTCGGGCACCGCCCGCCGACGTACAAATAACTGTCATGTCGGAAGGCTAGGATGGCGTCATGGAGAAGAGACAGGAACAGGAAAGAAACGCATGAAGAGCGCGATCCAGCTGGAGCGCCAGTGGGGCTCCGCGATGGAGACGGAGCACGAAACCGGCGAGGTGCTCGCCGCCATGACCGAGCCGGTCGAGGCGGCGGACGTCCTGGAGACGCTGGTGGCCGAGCTCAAGCGGGCCGGAATCTGGGGCCGCCTCGGGGAAATCTCATGGGCGCGCGACACCCGCGACGGCCTGCTGCTCCAGTGGGTGCCGGCGAACTGACCACTATTCCAGCCACAGCCTGATGTCGCCGGTGGCGGGGTCGGCGAAGTGACGGATCACATGGCTTCCGAGATCGCCTTCTGTCATGAGGACCGCAGGCTTCTGGAAGTAGTATCGGTTGTAGGGCCGGATGCTGGAGCGCGCGGCGCCGATCCTGACCTCGAGATCGTAGAGCCCCTTTTCGGGGAAGGCGGTCATGACCGGCACCGACAGCTCGCCGTGGAACGGCAGCGCGTCGGTGTATTGCCGGTGCATTCCGGCCGCGATCCGAAAGATCTTCTTTGCCGGCTGAAGATCAAACTCCGCCTCGAAGACGTCCGACCCGTCGCGGCTGATCGCAAGCGTGGCGCGCTCCGGCGCCTCTTCGCCGGCCCCGGTCAGGAACACCGACAGATCGATGGCCAGCGCGTCGCCCGCGATCGAGAAGGCGCGGATGAAGGCCCCGACCGGCGCGGGCGCGGCCGCCTTGCCCTCGCCTGCGGGATCAAAGGTGAGGTTCAGGAAATAGGGCGAGAACTGCCAGCCGGCGGGCAGCTTCAGCTTGCGGCGGCTCGCCGTGAAGGCCGGATAGACGTCGCCGCTCTGGCTGACGACCTGGAAGGACAGCTTGCGGGTGAGCAGGGCGCGCGGCACCAGCACCGAATAGGGGGCGAGCTCGGCGCCCTCCGGCCTCGGCGCGTTCTGGAAGAACAGCAGATTGCCGCCGTTCTCGCCGACGGCGTGGATCGCGGAGATGGTCTTGCGGATCGCGGGCTGGCACAGCGCGGCGATCTCGATCCCGCCGCTGATCTTCTTCACGCCCGCGCAAAGGTGGACGTGGTCGACCTTGAGAAGGTGGATATCCAAAGCAGGAGCCGCTACGGGCGCGTCCGCTTCGGCGACAGCCGCGTTCATTCGTCGCCTCTCAGGAATGATTCCAAATCAAACGGTCGTCGGAAGCTTCGGCCTCGCGCCGAAAACACTACAGGACGACGCTGGGAGCAGTCATTCCTGCGCCCATGTGAGCAACCGATTATACTTCTGGTCTCGCCAGCATGGACGCGATGGTGCGATACTGGTCGCCGCGTTGTAAAGATCTGGGCCTGCGGCGCAGAGGCGCGCCACCCATCTGGTGGCCGCGGGGCCGATGTCCCGCCAGGTCCCGCGACGCGCTTTTCGCGACGGTCGCAGGGCCGCGGACGGCCGGCGCG
>NZ_JBJKEX010000300.1:0-3774 GCF_045505405.1 Hansschlegelia beijingensis
GCCCGCGCGGTCGCAGCCGCGCTCGCCGAGCGGGACTTCGCGCGCATCGCAGTGGTGAACAGGACCGCGTCCCGCGCCTTCGAGGTCGCTCGCCTCGCGGGCCGGTCAGGCGAGGCCTACGGGCCCGACGATCTGCCCGAACTGCTGGCGGAGGCGGACCTTCTGGTCAACGCGACGTCGCTCGGCATGACGGGCAAGCCGCCGCTGGAGATCGAGCTCGCGCCGCTTTCCCGCACCGCAGTCGTGACCGATCTGGTCTACGCGCCGCTCGAGACCGATCTGCTGGCGGCCGCCCGCGCCCGGGGAAACGTTGTGGTCGACGGCCTCGGCATGTTGCTCCATCAGGCGGCGCCCGGCTTCGAGCGCTGGTTCGGCGTTCGGCCGGAGGTCACGGATGAACTGCGCCGGATCATCGTGGACGACCTGCTCGCCCGATGAGCGAGGCGGATGACGCGACCCCCGACATGCTCGTCATCGGCCTGACCGGCTCGATCGGCATGGGGAAGAGCACGACCGCCAGGCTGTTCGCGGAGGAGGGCGCCGCCGTGCATGACGCCGACGCGGCGGTCCACGCGCTCTACAGGGGAAAGGCTGCGCCGCTGATCGAGGCCGCGTTCCCCGGCACGACGCGTGACGGCGAGGTGGACCGAAAGGAGCTGGGGACGAGAGTGCTCGGCGACCCCGCGGCGCTCGCGAAACTCGAGGCGATCGTCCATCCTCTGGTGCGCGAGGCGGAAGCCGAGTTCCTGCGCGACGCCCGCGCGAGAGGCGTGCGGGTGGCGGTGCTGGACATTCCGCTGCTGTTCGAGAGCGGTCGCGCCGGGCAGATGGACGCGGTCGTGGTGGCGAGCGCCGGCGAGGCGGAGCAGCGCCGCCGGGTGATGGAAAGACCGGGAATGACGGAAGAGACCTTCCGGAGCGTGCTCTCGCGGCAGATGCCCGACGCCGAGAAGCGCGCCCGCGCGGACATCGTCATCGATACCTCGGGCGGCGTCGACGACGCGCGCGCCCAGGTGCGCGCGGCCCTCGCGCGCCTTCTGGGACGCTGACGCATGCGGGAGATCGTTCTCGACACCGAGACGACGGGGCTCGATCCGCTGACCGGCGATCGGGTGGTCGAGATCGGCTGCGTGGAGCTCCTCAACCGCATCCCGACAGGCGCGACGTTCCACGTCTACCTCAACCCTGAACGCGACATGCCCGAGGAGGCTTTTCGCGTTCACGGGCTGTCAGCCGAGTTCCTGTCGGACAAGCCGCGTTTTGCGGATGTGGCGGACGACTTCCTGGCGTTCGTCGCCGAAGGCGCGCTGGTGATCCACAACGCCTCGTTCGACATGGCGTTTCTGGACGCCGAACTGAAGCGCCTCGGCCGCGCGCCGATCGGTCGGGAGCGCGTGGTCGACACGCTGATGCTGGCGCGTCGCAAGAATCCGGGCGGCGCCAACTCGCTCGACGCCTTGTGCCAGCGCTACGGGATCGACAATTCGCGCCGGACCAAGCACGGCGCTCTGCTCGACAGCGAGATCCTCGCCGAGGTCTATCTCGAGCTGCTGGGAGGCCGGCAGGCGTCCCTGGGGCTGTCGCATCTCGCCGGCCGGGCGCTGGCGCGCGGCGCTGGCGTGGCGGCCCGGCCGACGCCGCTCGCACCGCGTCTGACGGAGGCCGAGGTCGCGGAGCATCTCGCCTTCGTGGCGACGCTCGGCGGCGAACCGATCTGGCGGGAGTACATGGCCGCCGCCGAGGCGGCGGCCTGAGGCCTGAAGCTCAGGCGTTGCCCTGAGCTTCTTCGGCGCGTGCGCGGTAGAGAGCCGCGAAATCGACCGGATCGATCATCAGCGGCGGGAAACCGCCATTGCGGACCGCGTCGGCGACGATCTGGCGCGCGAACGGGAACAGCAGGCGCGGGCACTCGATCATCACCACCGGATGCAGCTGCTCCTCCGGAATGTTGATGACCCGGAACACGCCGCCGTAGGACAGGTCGACGCGGAAGACGAGGCTGTCGTCATCCTTGGCCTGGCCTTCGATCGCGAGCTCGACGTCGAAATCCGCCTCGCCGACCTGACGCGCGTTGACGTTGACCTTGATCTCGATCTGCGGCGCGGTCGTGCGCGGCGCGAGGGAGCGGGGCGCGTTCGGGTTCTCGAACGACAGATCCTTGACGTACTGCGCCAGGACGTTGATGGCGGGGGCGTTGTTCTCGCCCGCGGGCGCGCCGTTGTTGCTGGCCATGCGTCTCGTCTCTATCGGCTCGAGGGAACGTCGGGCGCATCACATGAGGCCGCGACGGTGGCGCGGCGTAGCATGACGTTCGCGCGCGTCGCAAGGCGGTCAGGAGCGTCCCGACGAAGAGCCTGTCAGACTTCCCGCCTGCCGCTGGGCTGCACTTCGCGCCACTCTTGCCGGTCGAGGTCGAGCATCTCGGCCCGGCCGGGGCTCGGCTCGCGTCGCGGACTCCGCGGCGGCACGGGCTCCGCGCCGCCGATCAGCCGACGAAGCCGCTCCCGTACCTCCGGCACGAGGGCCAGAACCCCGAGCGCGTCCGTGATGAAGCCCGGAATGGTGAACAGCAGGCCGGCGAGACCGCGGAGGCTGTGCGACTTGTCGAGCGCGATCGACATCAGACCGCCGCCGCCGCTGCGGGCCCGGACCTTCGCCTCGCTGAACAGCGAGCCGAGCATCGCGACGCCGATCAGCGAGATGCCGAGCTGAAGCAGGACCGCCTTGCCGAAGCCGATGGCGCTCCCCACCAGCACGAACGCGATCAGCTCCGCGACCGGCAGGATGAGTATCATAGCGAGGATGCGAGGCATGACGTGTCCGTGAAGATCCTTGATGCCGAACGACTTAGGCCATCATGTGGGAGCTGATGTGCGTGTGATTCAAGCGCTGCCGCGATAGCGTGACTGGAATCGGGCGCCGCGTTCATCACATATAGGGTGCTACAGCGAAAATCGCCGTAAGCACGGCCCGACAGACTGCGAGACGAGATGAGCGACGGCTTCGACATCTACACTGTGATCATTCTCGTGCTGGCGGTGTTCATCTTCCTCCGGCTGCGGTCGGTTCTGGGCACCCGGACCGGCAACGAGCGGAGGCCGAGCGACCCCTTCGTGGGCCGCCCGCAGGTCAAGCCCGAGCCGGCGAACGACAAGGTGATTCCGCTGCCGCAGCGGAACTCCGAGCCGCAGCGGCCAACGGCGGATGCCGTTGAGCCCGAGCCGGGACCGCGCTGGGCGGGCCTCGTCGAGGCTGACAGCCCCGCGGCGCGCGGCCTCGACCAGATCGCGCAGGAGGAGAACGGCTTCGACGCCCGTGGCTTCGTGGCCGGAGCGCGCGGCGCCTATGAAATGATCGTGACGGCCTTCGCGGCCGGCGACCGCAAGACCCTGAAGCCGCTTCTGGCCCGCGACGTCTTCGAGAGCTTCTCGAACGCGATCGCCGAGCGCGAGAACCGCGGCGAGACGATGGAGTCGAACTTCGTCTCGATCGACAAGTCCGAGATCACCGGGGCCGAGGTGGTGGGGCGGACGGCGCAGATCACGCTGCGCTTCGTCTCGAAGCTCATCACCGTGACCCGCGACCGCGGCGGCGCGGTGATCGACGGAAGCCCGACCGAGATCGTCGACCTCGTGGACGTGTGGACCTTCGCCCGGGAGCTCAACTCCCGCGATCCGAACTGGCGCCTGGTGGGAGCCTGCCGAAGACATCGGCCAAAAAGGCAAAGCATTGCTCCGCCAGCGACGCAGACCGGATCGTCGCGCGCGCTTACGC
>NZ_JBJKEX010000301.1:0-3765 GCF_045505405.1 Hansschlegelia beijingensis
GACGACCGGCGCAGATCAGACCGTGTGAGAGCGTCACGATGAAGGCCGTCACCACGAAGGAGTTGTTCGGGATGGGTGGGCACCAGCGCGCGGCGGCCGAGCCAGGCGGTCGCGGCGTCCTTGTCCGCGGGCGCGCCGCCGAACGGGTGGTAGCGCAGCAGCGAGACGAGATCGCGGCCGACCTCCGCCATGCCCTCCTGCATGCGGGCGACGAGCGCCGGGTCGTCGATCTCCGGCGGCAGGTTCATCGAGAGGTCGACCAGTTCCGGCCGTGAGGAGCGCGGCGCCGGCGCGGCTGACGGACGGCCGACCACGAAGGTGCCCTGACCGACCCGCGACTCCACGAGGCCGCGCTTGCGCGCCTCCACATAGCCGCGCGCGACCGTGGTGAAGTCGATCGTCAGCCTGCCGGCGAGCGTGCGCTGCGGGGGGAGCCTGTCTCCGACCGACAGGCGGCCGGTCTCGATGTCGCGCGCGACGGCGTCGGCGATCGCCAGATAGCGGGGCTTCCCGCTGACGGCGAGGTCGGGCGTCCAGTCGTGCATCGGGTTCTCCTGCGGCGGGTGATTGACTGTATATTGTTGCAGAGCCGGCTTGTCACCCTGCGCCTGCTGTTCTTCGCTCCTCGTGGCGACCTGCTGATGCTGTTGGATTGAGCGGGCGCCGCCTAGCCTTTCGGCAGTCAGGCGCGCCGATTGGATGTATATTGAATGCAGAAGAGACCGGATAGCTGGCGCGTCGTTGCTGGCACGTCGTTTGCTGATCCTTCCCCGTCGTCGGCGATCACGCCGCGTGGAGGAGAGGCGCTCATGCCAGCCGTGACCAAGCCCGCCCATAAGAAGGGCGATTTCTTCGTCGACTACGAGGACAAGAAGTTCGAGGACGTGAAGGCGCTGCCGGGCGAGAAGGCGCTGGTCACCTTCCACACCGTCGCGTTCGAAGGCTCGATCGGCCTGGTCAACCTGCTGCAGGCCACCCGGCTGCTGCGCAAGGGCTTCGAGACCTCGGTGCTGCTCTACGGCCCCGGCGTGACGCTCGGCGTGCAGCGCGGCTTCCCGACGCTCGGCGACGAGGCCTTTCCGGGCCACCTGAACTTCAACAACCAGATCACCAAGTTCATGAGCGAAGGCGGCAAGGTCTACGCCTGCCGGTTCGCGCTGCAGGCGCTCTATGGCCATGGCGAACCGTCGCTGATCGAAGGCATCACGCCGATCAGCCCGCTCGACGTGCTCGACCTCGTGCTCCTGCACCGCCGCGACAACGCCTTCATCCTCGACAGCTGGACGCTCTGAGCGTCCGCGGCGCGCCGGGGAGGCGGGGCATGGCGGAGAAGCGCATCGTTCGGGCCGCGGCGGTCCAGATCGCGCCGGACCTCGAACAGCCCGGCGGCACGCTCGATCGCGTGCTGGCGGCGCTCGCCGAGGCGGCCGGCAAGGGGGCGGAGTTCGTCGTCTTCCCCGAGACCTTCGTGCCCTGGTACCCGTACTTCTCCTTCGTGCGCCCGCCGGTCGCGATCGGGGCGGAGCATCTGCGGCTCTATGACGAGGCGCCGGTCGTGCCCGGCCCCGTCACCGACGCGGTCTCGGCCGCGGCGCGCCGCCACGGCGCGGTGGTCGTGCTCGGCGTCAACGAGCGCGATCACGGCTCGCTCTACAACACCCAGCTGATCTTCGACGCCGACGGGGCCCTCAAGCTCAAGCGCCGCAAGATCACGCCGACCTATCACGAGCGGATGATCTGGGGGCAGGGCGACGGCGCCGGCCTCAAGGTCGTGGACACGAGGGTCGGCCGGGTCGGCGCGCTGGCCTGCTGGGAGCACTACAACCCGCTCGCCCGCTACGCCCTGATGGCGCAGCACGAGGAGATCCACGCCGCGCAGTTCCCGGGCTCGATGGTCGGGCCGATCTTCGCCGACCAGATGGAGGTGACGATCCGTCACCACGCGCTCGAGAGCGCCTGCTTCGTGGTCAACGCCACCGGCTGGCTGACCGATGAGCAGCGCGCCGCGATCTCGCCCGACGAAGGCCTGCGCAAGGCGCTCACCGGCGGCTGCATGACCGCGATCGTGTCGCCCGAAGGCGCCCATCTGGCGCCGCCGCTGACCGCCGGGGAGGGAATCCTGATCGCCGATCTCGACCTCGCGCTCGTCACCAAGCGCAAGCGGATGATGGACTCGGTCGGCCATTACGCCCGCCCCGAGCTGCTCAGCGTGACGCTCGACGACCGGCCGCAGGCGCCGGTCCGTCGCCCGTATTCCTCATCCGCATCCGGGAGGACGCACGATGAAGCCGATGCCGCCCAAGGCTCCGATCCCGGTGAGGACGGAGGAGCTGATCAACGCGTTGCAGTCCTCAGGAGTGCGGCTGGTCGACCCTAGCGCGGGGGCGGACAGCCGCCGCGGCGGCGCGGGGCCTTCGGACCACAAGGCGATCACCATCGACGGCATGACCGTGATGGCCCCGGTCCACACCGCGCCGGCCTGCGACAGCCCCTATCTGGTCGAGAAGCCGGACGCCTTCGGGCGCTCCCGTCTGACGCGCGACGGCAAGGTGATCGCCGACGTGTCGTTCCCGCTCCGGCCGCGCTTCTACGAGCTCAGCACCGCCGACGGCGTCGAATACTGGAAGATCGCGACCCTGCACGGCCGCGACGTGCTGGCGACGACGGTGCTGCAGAGCTGCGTGCGCTACCAGAGCCGCGCCAAGACCTGCCAGTTCTGCGCGATCGGCGAGTCGCTCGCCGCGGGCCGCACCGTCGAGCGCAAGACCCCGGCGCAGCTCGCCGAGGTGGCCGAGGCCGCGGTGCGGCTCGACGGCGTGCGGCACATGGTGATGACGACCGGCACCCCGCCCGGAAAGGACCGCGGCGCGGCGATCCTCGCCGAGAGCGCCGCGGCCGTGAAGGCGGCGGTCGACCTGCCGATCCAGGCGCAGTGCGAGCCGCCGAACGACGACGCCTGGTTCGGGCGTCTCCGGGAGGCCGGCGTCGACGCGCTCGGCATGCATCTCGAGGCGGTGACGCCCGAGGTGCGCGCCCGGATCATGCCCGGCAAGGCGCAGGTCTCGCTCGCACGCTACGACGCCGCCTTCGCGGCGGCCGTGCCGGTGTTCGGGCGCGGGCAGGTCTCGACCTACATCCTCGCGGGCCTCGGCGATCCCGCGGACGCGATCCTGGCGACCTGCGAGCGGCTGATCGGCCTCGGCGTCTATCCCTTCGTGGTGCCGTTCACCCCGATCTCCGGCACCCCGCTCGAACGTCACCCGACGCCCTCGGCCGACTTCATGGACGCGATCCTGCGGCCGCTCGCCCGGATGCTGGTCGCGGGCGGCCTGAAGGCCACGGACGTCAAGGCCGGCTGCGCCAAATGCGGCGCCTGCTCGGCGCTCTCCACCTATGAAAGGGCGCTGGCGTCATGATCTTCGAGCCCGTCCGCCCCTTCGTCCCCGGCGGCTACCAGATCAAATGGGCGACCGACCCGTGGGAGGTCTCCGGCGCGATGGCGCTGCGGCGCGACGTGTTCTGCGCCGAGCAGGGCCTGTTCGACGCGTCCGACCGCGACGCGATCGACGACGTCGCGGCGCCGATCGTGGCGCTGTCGTCCTTCGTGGTCGCGACCGACGCCGTGGTCGGCACGGTTCGCATTCACGAGGAGGGGACTGCATCCTTCGTCAGTCACCGTGGAAACGCGCCCTCGCGCTCCACAGTAGGCCTCGCCGCCGAGACGGGGGCCTGAAACGGACACGCGCCCCGCGAACGGGGCGCACG
>NZ_JBJKEX010000302.1:0-3750 GCF_045505405.1 Hansschlegelia beijingensis
GACGCCGTGCTGCGGCGCCGGCTTCGGGAGGGCGGGCTGCGGGTGGAGGCCGCGCGGATCGTGGAGGCCCAGACGAAGGACGCCGCCATCGAGGTGACGATCCAGCTTCGCGGCGGCCGGTTCGAGACCCGCGAGTACGACGCGGTGGCGCTCGCGACCGGCCCGGCGCACCGCGATCTGGTCGAGACCGACCCGCTGTTCTTCGAACTGCATCGAAGCGGCCTGATCACGCTCGATGACGTCGGGCTCGCGCTCGCGGTCGACGGGCGAAGTCGGGCGGTCGGCCGCGGCGGCCGCGTGCGGCCGACGTTCTGGATCGCCGGCCCTCTCGCGCGGGACGCCTTCGGCGAACTGATGGGTCTGCCGGAGGTCGGGCGGCACGCGGAGGAAGTCGCCGGCGACGTCATCCGCAGCCATGCGCGCAGGGTCGCGGAGGCCCGCGTCGTCGCCTGAAGCCATCCTGTCGCAGGAGGTTGTTGTCCCACGCCGACCGCCTATCTCGCGGTCTCGCGACGCGGGGGGCGTCACGCAAGATTGAGGCCCATCACGGGAAGCCCAATTGTGCCGATCGGGCGCCGTGATTATCCCCGACGTACGCAGATCCGACGGCCCGGCCGTCCGCGAACGCGGGAGAGTGACGAGATGACCGCCATGTCGCGCAGAACCATCCTGGCGGCCGCAGCCGCCGCGTCGGCTGCCTCCGGGGTCGCATCCGGAACCGCGAGAGCCGCCGCGCCTGCCGCCGGACGGCAGGCGCCGGGCGTCTACCGCTACAATGTCGGCTCGTTCGAGGTGACGGCGCTGACCGACGGCGTCGCCCGCCGCCCGCTTGACGCCTCCTTCGTCCGCAACGCACCGGTCGAGGACGTCAGGCAGGCGCTCGACCAGGCGTTCCTCAGCACCGACAAGGTCTCGATCCCCTTCACCTGCGTGGTCGTCAACACCGGCGGCAGGCTCGTGCTGATCGACGCCGGCACCGGGGGCTTCCTGGCCCCGACGGCAGGGCAGCTCTACGAGAACATGGCGGCCGCGGGCGTCGACCCCAAGGCCATTGACATGCTTCTGGTCTCGCATTTCCACCCCGACCACATCGCCGGTCTGCGCCTCAAGGACGGGACCGCCGCCTTCCCGAACGCCGAAGTGCTGGTCCCCCAGGCCGAGTGGGCGTTCTGGATGGACGAAGGCCAGATGAGCCGCGCCCCGGACGCGCTGCAGCCCGCCTTCAAGATGGTTCGCCGGGTGTTCGAGCCGATGGCCCGGGAGGTCCGCAAGTTCGAGCGCGAAGCGGAGCTCACGCCGGGCATCACGGCGCTCCCGGCCCCCGGACACACGCCCGGCCACACCGCCTTCCGCCTGAGCTCGGAAGGCAAGGACCTGATCATCTGGTCCGACGTCACGAACCACCCTGCCCTGTTCGTCCGGAACCCCGGATGGCATGCGGTGTTCGACATGGATCCCGAACTCGCGGAAACGACGCGCCGCCGGATGCTGGACATGGTGGCCGCCGACCGGCTGCCGATCGCCGGCTACCACTTCCCCTTCCCGGCGGTGGGCCACATCGCGCGCCGCGGCACGAGCTACACCTTCGTTCCGGTGATGTGGGACGCGGCGCTCTAGGCCTTGAACCCTCCCGCGGATGGACGAACGGCTCCGGCCCCGTGTAAGCACGGGCGGCCCGGAGTCCTGTCGAGCCAATCCCGATCCAGATGAGCGCGAACCGGCCGATCGAACGCATCGCCTTCGCGGCGAGCGCCACGGAAGACGCGCAGGCGGCGCGCGCCGCGCTGGCGGCCCGCTATGGCGAGGCGTCGCTCGACGACGCGCAGGTGGTGGTCGCGCTTGGCGGCGACGGCCAGATGCTGCTGACGCTGCACGAGGTGATGGGCCGCGGCCTGCCGATCTACGGCATGAACCGCGGCTCCGTCGGCTTTCTGATGAACGAGTATTCGGAGGAGGCCCTGCCGGAGCGGATCGCCGCGGCCGAGCGCGCCGTGATCCACCCGCTGACCATGCGGGCGCGCGACTGCGAGGGGCGGGTCCACATCTCCAAGGCGATCAACGAGGTCCAGCTGTGGCGGCAGACCTACCAGGCCGCCAAGCTCCGGGTGGAGGTCGACGGCAAGGTGCGCCTGGCCGAGCTGACCTGCGACGGCATCCTCGTCGCCACCCCGACGGGATCGACCGCCTACAACCTCTCCGCTCACGGCCCTCTGCTGCCGCTCGCGAGCCCGCTTCTCGCGATGACGCCGATCTCGCCCTTCCGTCCGCGGCGGTGGCGCGGCGCGCTGCTGCCGGACCGCGCCGCGGTGGCGATCGAGGTGCTGGAGCACGAGAAGCGGCCGGTGGCGGCCGTCGCGGACAACAGCGAGTTCCGCGACATCCGGCGGGTCGAGATCGCGCTCGACCGCAAGACCAGCCTGACCATGCTGCACGATCCCGGCCACGGCCTCGACGAACGGATACTGGCCGAACAGTTCGGCTGGTGACGCCGCACACTCGGCGTTAAGGACGTTGGCGGATCATCCCAGACCGAGATGGTCCGCGTCGATTTCACCAAGCTTCGAATCCTCGTCGTCGACGACAACGCGCATATGCGCCGCATCGTCCGGACGCTGCTGCACGGGTTCGGCTCGCGCGAGGTCTACGAGGCCGAGGACGGCGCCGCGGGCCTCGAGATGTTCACCACGCATCTGCCGGACATCATCATCGTGGACTGGGCGATGCCGATCTTCGACGGCATCGAGCTGACCAGCCTGATCCGGCGGCCGGACAGCGCGGTGAACCCCTATGTGCCGATCATCATGCTCACCGGGCATTCCGAGAAGAGCAAGGTGATGCGCGCGCGGGACGCCGGGGTGACCGAGTTCCTGTGCAAGCCGATCTCGGCGAAGTCGCTGCACCAGCGCCTGCTCAACTGCGTGCTCAACCCGCGCCCCTTCATCAAGACACGCGACTATTTCGGCCCGGACCGCCGTCGCAACATCTCCGGCGTGTACAGCGGGCCAGAGCGCCGCACATCGAACGACGCCGTGGTGGCCGATCCGGGGGCCAAGCGGCTGCGCGATAGCGCATTGTCCTGAGGCGAGCCCAGATGCCGCACACGCCCCTCGATCCGCCGCTCGACGTCGAATGGCGCAAAATCGACGCCGAGGTGTTCTCCGACCACACGGTGCTGCATCCGCCGAACCGGCTGAAGGAGCGGGCCACGCAGTTGATCGGGCCGCGCGGCCCCGGCGAGGCCGAAGCCGTTCATCGCGCCGAACGGGCGCTCGGAATGCTGTCCCAGGAATTCGCCTCCTGGATGGACGCCGAGATCGAGCGCCTCGAGGAGGCGCGCAAGGCCTTCGCGACGCAGTCTTCCCAAGGCGCCGCGGACGCGCTCTATCGCGTGGCCCATGACCTGCGCGGACAGGCCGCGACGCTCGGCTACCCGCTCGCCGGCGAGATCGCCGAGGGGCTTTGCGTCTTCATCGAGCGGCTCGAGGAAAGGCCGCTCCCGCAGGCCGTCGTCGACCGGCACGTCGAGTCGATCCGCGCGATCGTACGGCAGGATGTGCGCGGCCGGGACAACCCGCTCGGCGTGGCGCTGACGCTCAGGCTCGCCCAGCTGCGCGCCCAGTACGCTCCGGGGATCCGGGCCGAGTAGTCCCCGGCCTCAGGCGGCGCGCGCCACGTCCGGAGCCGCCGCATAGCCGCGTACGGCCCGGATCTTCCGGGCTTCCAGCCGGTCGAGGCCTTCGCGTTCTGACT
>NZ_JBJKEX010000303.1:0-3748 GCF_045505405.1 Hansschlegelia beijingensis
CGAGCTTCACGCCGAGGACCTTGTCGGCCATATCATCGAGTTTTTTGATCGATCCCGCGTCCGACGCGCGAACCAGCATCTCCTGCGTGGCCTCGGCGTAGGGGATGGATGTCCGCGGCGCTCGCCCTGTCCAGGCGCTCCGTCGCCACGATCCGGCAGAATCTGGCCTGGGCCTTTGCCTACAACGTCATCGGCCTGCCGCTCGCGGCGTTCGGCTTCCTGTCGCCCGCGATCGCCGGCGCCGCGATGGCGCTGTCCTCGGCGAGCGTGGTGCTCAACGCGCTCAGGCTCGCGCGCTGGCGTCCTGAATAGCCGCCTCCGTTTCTTGCCTCATTTTCGGTTATAAGCGCCGGCAGCTCAATCCGGCGCCAGGTCCGCACCATGTCCCGCTTGCGTCTACCCGATATGCAGTCCGCTCATCTGCTCGACCGCCGGACGGTGCTCCAGATCGCCTTGGCGGCGCAGGCCGCCCTGGCGTTCGGCGGCTCCGCCAGAGCGGCCGGCGCCGACCGCCTGAAGTTCGGGAAGCCGGAGCCGTTCAGCTATGACGGCCTGAAGACCTTCGCGAAGAATCTTGCCGGCAAACCTTATCAGCCGCCCGCCGCGCCCGATCCGGCGATCGTCCAGAAGATCGACTACGACGCCCACGGCAAGATCAAGTTCAAGCCGGAAGACGCGCTCTATGCCGAGAGCGCCGGCGCCTATCCGATCACCTTCATGCATGTCGGGAAGTTCTTCCCCAAGACGGTCCGCATGCATGCGGTGGCGGACGGGCAGTCGCGCGAGATCCTCTACGATCCCAGCCTGTTCGACATGCCGGCGGACAGCATCGCGCGCGGGCTGCCGCCGCAGCCCTCGGCCTTCGCGGGCTTCTGGGTGCGCGAGGCCAAGGATCAGGTCACCGAGAAGGGCGACTGGAAGACGCGCGAGCCGTTCGCGACCTTCCTGGGCGCCTCCTACTTCCGGGCGATCGGCGCCGCCGGGCAGGTCGGCATGTCGGCGCGCGGCGTCGCGCTGTTCCCCGCGCCGGGCGAGGCGGAGGAGTTCCCGGACTTCATCTCGTTCTGGTTCGAGCCGGCGAAGACGAACGGCGACCCGGTCACGGTGTTCGCGCTGCTTGATGGTCCGTCGCTGTCAGGCGCCTATCGCTTCCTGATCCATCGCACGGCCGGCACGCTGATGGAGATCGAGGCCGAGGTGACGATGCGCAAGCAGGTCGCGCGGCTCGGCCTCGCGCCGCTGACCTCGATGTACTGGTTCTCGGAGACCGCCAAGCCGAACCTCATCGACTGGCGCCCCGAGGTCCACGATTCCGACGGGCTCGCGATGTGGACCGGCGCCGGCGAACGGATCTGGCGCCCGCTCAACAATCCGCCCCGGATCATGACGTCGACGTTCTCGGACGAGAATCCGAAAGGCTTCGGGCTGCTGCAGCGCGACCGCGATTTCGATCACTACGAGGATGGCGTCCGATACGAGGACCGGCCCTCGACCTGGGTGGAGCCGGTCGGCGACTGGGGCAAGGGCGTGGTCCAGCTGGTCGAGCTGCCGACGGACGACGAGATCCACGACAACGTCGTGGCGTACTGGATCCCGGAGCAGTCCGCGGCCCCCGGCGCCACGATCGCGCTCGCCTACAAGCTGCACTGGCAGGACGACGAGCCTTACCCGACGGAGCTCGGCCGCTGCGTGGCGACCCGTCTCGGTCGAGGCGGCCAGCCGGGCCTTCCGAGGCCGGCCGGCGTCCGGAAGTTCATCGTCGAGTTTTTGGGCGGCCCGCTGGCCGACATCCCCTACGGCGCGACGGTCGAGCCGGTGCTCTGGGCGTCGCGCGGCAAGTTCTCGTATGTCTTCGCCGAGGCGGTGCCCAGCGACGTCAAGGGCCACTGGCGCGCGCAGTTCGACCTGACGGTCGAGGGCCCGGAGCCGGTCGAGATGCGTTGCTATCTGAAGGCGGGCGGCCAGGTGCTCACCGAGACCTGGCTCTACCAGTACCACCCGGCGCCCTGAGGGCGCCGGAACGCCCCGTCAGCGGCCGAAGTCGAACGAGTAGGCCACGCCGAGACCGACCGTGAACACGTTCTTGGTCCCGAGCTTCTTGGCCACCGGGCTGTCGGCGGCCTCGCCCACCAGCCGGTCGTAGCGGCCGAAGGCGGTCGTGCTCCAGTGCTTGGTCCAGTCGTAGGTGATCGCGCTCGCGAGACCGACGGACTTGACGCCGCCCTTGGCCTTGTAGCGCGTCACGCGGCCGTTCCGCGCGGCCTCGCGGGCCGAGACGCCGTAATAGGTGTCCATGAAGCTGCTGTCGCCGATCTCGGTGCGCGGGCCGATCGACACCACCATCCGGTCGAAGCGCTGGATGTAGTCGGCCGCCACATTGCCGACGAAGCCGTGATGGCCCCAGAAGCCGTGCCGCAGCTCGCCCCGGATCCTGATCACGTCGAGCGGATAGAACTCGACGAAAGCGCCCGGCTCGATGGCGTAGTCGACGTCGCGGAAGCCGCGGAACTTGTGGTCTTCGCTGGAGTCCCGCTCGCCGCGGACGCGGGCCACCGGTCCGAACTGGAAGGAGGGCGTGTTGATCACCGCGAAGCCGAAGCCGTCGTCCGGCGCGCCGAACTTCCAGGGCTGGCCGGGGCGGCGGATGCTGAGGCTCGGCATCCCCGAGATGCCGTACTTGCCCGAGCCTTCGAATTTGGTGGTGTAGACCCCGGTCGCCTTCAGGGTGACGATCCACCCCTCCCGCACCGCTTCGACCGCGACCGGCGTCTCGAAGGAGGGAAGATCCGCTGCGACCGCGGGGAGGGCTGCGAGCGAGAGCAGCGCGGCGAGAGCGGTGGAACGGTAAGCCATGACGGGTCCTGACGAAGCGCGACGGGTCTTCAGCCGCAAACTAGCCCACTTCGGTGAGCGGAAGATGAAAACAAGCCGCGCTCGGCGGAAGACCCCGTTACCGTTGCGCCGCGGCCACGCTCGATCCGCGCGGGTCCGCCGCGGCGCGCGGAGCGCCTCAGTCGCGCAACGACAATGTCGCGATGCGGACGCCGATGTCCTCCGGATCGGGCGTTATGGTGAAGCCGAGTTCGCGGCAGACGGCGAGCATCGAGCTGTTCTCGGCCAGGATCTGGCCCGTGATCGCGCCCCAGCCCTCCGCCTTGGCGAACCGGATCAGGGTTCGCATCAGCCGCCAGCCCAGGCCGCGGCCCTTGAAGTCGGAGCGCAGCAGGATCGCGAATTCGCCGGCGTCGGCGTCCGGATCGGCGTGAAGCTGAACGACGCCCAGGACCGCGCCCTCGGCGCCTGACGCCAGCAGCACCATCGTGCGGGCGTAGTCGATCTGGGTGAGGCGCGCGATGAATGCCCGCGGGACCTCGCTCATCGGAGTGAAGAAGCGCTGGCGCAGATCCTCCGCGTCCACTTGCCGGAAGAACGCCGCGACCGCCGGCTCGTCCTCCGGCCGCACGGGACGGACGGAGATCTCCGAGCCGTCGCCGAGCGTCAGGGTGGTCTCCAGCCGCTTCGGGTAGGGGCGGATCGCGAGACGCGCGTTCGCGACGCCGGCCCCGCCGCCGCGCGGCGTGGAGGCGACCCGGATGCGGGCGTCGAACGCGAAGGCCCCGCGCGGCGTCACGACCAGCGGGTTGATGTCGAGCTCGCGGATTTCGGGCATGTCCGCCGCGCTCGTGCTGGTGAAGCTCGCGCAGCTCGCGGCGGACATGCCCGAAATCCGCGAGCTCGACATCAGATC
>NZ_JBJKEX010000304.1:0-3735 GCF_045505405.1 Hansschlegelia beijingensis
CTGCGATCTTCGCGATCGAAGAGATCTTCGCCGAACGCGGCGCCCGTAGCGCGAGCCGCCGATCAGCGCGACCGGTCGCTCGGCCGCCCATAGCATCTTCTGCAGCCGCGCCATGTCGGCGAGGCCGGGCCAGGTCTCCGCGGGCTCCACCGGGGGCGCGTCGGCGACCGTCGCGGCCTCGGCCAGCATGTCTTCCGGCAGCCCGATCACCACCGGTCCGGGACGGCCCTGGCAGGCCGTGCGGAGCGCGCGCGCCACGAATTCGGGGATGCGGGCGGGATCGTCGATCTCGACGGCCCACTTCGCGATCGGCCCGAAGACCGCGGGCACGTCGAGCTCCTGGAACGCCTCCCGGCCCCGGAAGCCGCGCGCGACCTGGCCGACGAACAGGATGAGAGGCGTCGAATCCTGGCTTGCGACATGGACGCCGCTCATGGCGTTCGCCGCGCCGGGGCCGCGGGTGACGAAGCAGAGGCCGGGTTTGCCGGTCAGCCGACCGGCTGCGTCGGCCATCATGGCCGCGCCGCCCTCCTGCCGGCAGACCACGAAGTCGAAGGCTCGGGCGCGCATCGCCTCGAGCACGCCGAGATAGCTCTCGCCCGGCACGCCAAAGCCTGTCGACAGGCCGTTCGCGAGCAGCGCGTCAACCAGGATTTCGGCGCCGGTGCGGAGAGCCGCCATCGGCGTCAGCCGTACTTGTCGGCCGCGATCGTCACCGGCACGCGACCCAGGATGAACCTCAGCAGCCTGCGCGGCAGGAGGCGGCCGACGCGTATCGCCGCCACCATCTGCCAGGGGAAGGCGATCAGCTCATGTCCGCGGGTGAGCCGCCGGCGGATCAGCGCGGCCGCGTCGTCCGCGGACATCTCGAACGGCTTCGGCCCCAGATAACGCGCGCTCATGTCGCTCGTGACGAAGCCCGGGCACACCACGCTCACGCCGACGCCGTCGGCGGCCAGGAAGTCGGCTAGCGCCTCGCCCCAGACGAGGATGCCGGCTTTCGAGGCCGAATAGGCTGCGGTGTCGCCGATCGGCTGCAGGGCGGCGAGCGAGCTCATCAGAACGATCTGGCCGCGCCCGCGCGCCCGCATCGGCTCGATCAGCGGGGTCGCGGTGGCGACCGCGCCCTCGAGGTTCACCCTGATCTGGCGCTGGGCGCTCTGGAAGGTCTCCATGCGCCGGCCATCCTGCAGCCCGCCCGAAACGCCCGCATTTGCGATCAGCAGGTCGACCGGATGGCCGGCGTCGAACGCCAGCAGGACCTTGGCGAGCCCTTCGGCGTCGATCACGTCGACCGCCGCGGTCTCGACCGCCGCGCCGCGGGCGCGGCATTCCTCGGCGGTTCCGGCGAGCCGTTCCGCGTCCCGACCGATCAGCAGGAGGGTGACGCCCGGAGCCGCGTAGGCGCGCGCCAGCGCAGCGCCGATCCCGCGGCCGCCTCCGGTGACCACGACAGACTGCGGAGAAGCCTGACTCACTCGCCAGGTACCGGAGAGCCCGCTTCGCGGAAGGCGTTCTCGCTCGCCCAGGCGAGCGACACGGCGGGCGCGGGCCCCACCAGCCGGGCCATGGCGTTGGCGACGGCGATCTCGATGGCTTCGCGTGAGTAGAAGCCGCCGTTGATCTGCGTCCGGGCTGCGACGACCTTGCGGAAGGCCGACGCGAACTTCAGGTCCGGGGGGGTAGGGTCGCGCCAGAAGCTTTCGAGCGAGCCCTGATGGGTGAGCCCCGGAAGGTCGTAGATCGCCTGACCGAGCGCGATGGTCGGCCGCCCGCGCTCGATCGCGAGCGTGCCCATCGTGCTATTCACCACCACCACGCCGCTGGCGCCGTCGATCAGTCGCGGATTGTTGCCGCCGTCCACGTAGACGAGCCGGTCGCCGAGCCCGGTGCGCTGCGCCGTGATGTGCGTCGCGCGCCGCCGGTTGACGAGGCCGTTGTCGAGAGGGTGCAGCTTGACGACCAGATGGGCCTCCGGCGCGGCGTGCGCGGCGAACGACCGGGCGACGAAGTCGACGACCTCGGTCATCGCGCTGAACGGCGAATGCAGACGGATCTGGTAGTCGCTGTCGAGCTGCAGCGGCAGCATGAAATAGCGACGGTCGTTGGCCGTCAGCGCAGCCTGCGCGACGGCCGCGCGTCGCTCTTCCGCCTTGCGGCGCATCAGGCGCCCGATCCAGCCTGCATACTCCACCAGCGGGTGATTCGGCCGATATCGGCGGTAGCCGGGATACAGGTACGGGAAGCCAATATTGGCGCTGTTGTAGACCACGTCCCACAGGGATCGGGTCGGCATGCTCCCCTGGATGGGGCGCGGTCGCGGCGGATCGGGCAGTTCCTCGGCCAGCCGGCGGATTGTCTCCGGATCGCGGGGAAGGCTCGAGAAGCCGTTCACGCCTCCCGCCTCCATGGTGATCCAGTTCGGGCGGAAATAGCCTTCCTCGAAGACATGGACGTCGACGCCGCGCAGCTGCGCGGTCGCGATGGCGACGCGGTGATACGGCCGGCCGTCGCCGAACAGCACAAGATCGGTGACGCCGCGCGTGTCCATGAAGGCCGAGAGGAAGCCGCGCCAGCCCTCGAAGCGACCACGATAGTCGACCGAGCCGGGCATGCCCCAGAACAGCCGATCGCCGAGATTGAGATTGATGCGCTCGACGCCGTAGCCCTGCTGCTTCAGAGCCTTGCCGAGACGCTTGAAGAACGGCGACGCGAGCCCCTGCAGGAACAGGAACGTGCGCTGCGGCCGCCTCCGAACGTCGTTCCCGCCGTCGATCATCGGTCGCCTGCTCGGAGCGTTCCGCACAACGCGCGCCGCCCCGTCCTTATCGCTGCCCCACGTCCGTTGTCTCTCTTTTCGCAGATGCGAAGGCGTCCCTTGTGAGTCGGCAGCGGG
The DNA here is from genome assembly GCF_045505405.1 of Hansschlegelia beijingensis. Classification (GTDB taxonomy): domain Bacteria; phylum Pseudomonadota; class Alphaproteobacteria; order Rhizobiales; family Methylopilaceae; genus Methylopila; species Methylopila beijingensis_A. The sequence continues at coordinate 2,897 of NZ_JBJKEX010000304.1, forward strand.
GAACCTCAGATTGCCCGTTGCAACGCCACGGCTGGACCGGTAGCGCTGAGCAACCATCAGAAGCTAGAGAGACGTCGGACTCGCCATTTGAACCACACGCCGGGCAGAGTGGCAATCATCTCAAGCCGATTGCGGGATCGGCCCCAAGATGCCGAGGCGATCGCGGGGCTTCGGGCGTATCGTTTTGGAACCGCCCGGCGAACGATCCGCGCCGTCGTGACGACAGGCGACGACGCTTCGTTCGCACGCGCGGAAGCCTTCGCAGCCGCAAAACGAATCCCCCTGCTCACGGTCTGGCCGGGGCCGCTTGGCCTCGTCGCCCTTGATCGGGCCGGCCGCCCGCTGTGTTACGCAGTGGACGGAGCCCCTGCGGTCCCGAGCTCCGGCGCGCCGGTCGACCCGGCCTTCGTCGCCTCGGCTGTGGCCGGGCTGGTCGCCGCCGCCCCGCCTGGCGAGCTAACGGTCGCCGCAGACTTCGACGGCGCGGACCCGCGCCTCGTATGGCTCGACCCCTACGACCGCACGCTCATCCCGATCGAGCGCGCGCTGGAGATCGCGGGCGATGTCCTGCGTCATCGGGCAAAGACGTCGCGGCGTTCCTACGCGGTGGGGATCACGCGCTGGAAGCGTCCCGCGGTCACGGGCTTCCTCGACGGGCCCAACGGGCCTCCGGTCTTTCTTGGCCGCGCTGCGGAGGCCGCGTCCGCGGCCCGCGCCGGCTCCGGCCGGGTCGTGAGATGGGCGTCGCCCTTGTAGCCGACGTCGCCATAGACCCGCTTGACGTCGGACTTCGAGAAGTCGCGCCAGCCGCCGTCACGCTCGCCTTCCAGGGCGAGGTA
>NZ_JBJKEX010000305.1:0-3729 GCF_045505405.1 Hansschlegelia beijingensis
GACGACTGACCGCGGCCGTTTCGAGATCGCCGGAAGCCGCATCTTCGTCGCCGGCCATCGTGGCATGGTTGGATCCGCCCTCGTTCGCCGCCTCGAGAGGGACGCGCGTGAAACGTCACGCGCCGGCGGCCCGCCCCGTGGGCGTCGAGGCAGGGCGCGATGCGCTCCTCGACCTCCAGGCCTGCGCGCCGGAACGCCTCCGCAAGCATCTGCCGCTTCCAGGCGAGCGCGGACGCTTGCGCGTATTGCTGGGTCGCGCAGCCGCCGCAGGCGCCGACCTCAGGGCAATAGGGCGCGACCCGCTCCGGAGCGCTTTCGATGACGCGGACGAGGCGCGGCCGCTCCCCCGAAAGGTCGGCCTCGACCAGTTCGCCGGGCAGGGCGAGCGGCACGTGAACGGCGCCGCCGGCCGCGAACGCCACCCCGTCGCCGCGATGGCCGAGGCGATCGATGCGCAGCATCTCGGTCATGCGCGTCGCGCTCCGAGCAGGAATTCGCGGTTGCCGTCGCCCCCCTCGATCGGCGAGCCGACGACGCCGAGCGGCTCGAAGCCAAGCCCGGCGACGAGCGCCGTCGCGGCCTCGGTGACGCGGGCGTGCACCTCCGGGTCCTTGACCACGCCGCCCTTGCCGACGTCCTTCCGTCCCGCCTCGAACTGCGGCTTCACCAGCGCGATGAGCGCCGCCGCAGGGCTCGCCAGCGCGAGCGCGGCGGGCAGCACGACGGAAAGCGGCGCGAAGCTGACGTCCACGGTGATGATCGAGGGCGGCGCCGGCAGCGCGTCCGGAGAGAGCGTGCGGATGTCCGTGCCTTCGAGGCTCAGCAGGCGCGGCTCCGCCTGCAGCCGCGGGTGAAGCTGGCCGTGGCCGACGTCCACCGCCGTGACATGGGCGGCGCCGCGCGACAGCAGGACCTCGCTGAAGCCGCCGGTGGATGAGCCGACGTCGAGCGCGTGAGCCGCCGTCACGTCGATCCCGAAATGGTCGAGCGCGAAGGCGAGCTTCACGCCGCCGCGGGACACGTAAGGGTGAGCCGGCTCCGCCTCGATCGCGGCGTCGGCCGCGAGCCCATCGGAGGCGCGCCGGACCGTCGCTCCGTCGGCGCGCACCAGGCCGGCGGCGATGGCCGCCTGCGCCTTGGCGCGGCTTTCGAAGAAGCCCCGCTCGACGAGCAGAAGATCCGCGCGGCGGCGGGGAGGGGAGGACATGAGGCGGATGCGGCCGTCTGGATGAACCGGGCCGCTGTCTAGCACGCCGGAAACGAAAACGGGGGCGCAGAGCGCCCCCGTTCCGTCAGATCAGATCTGTCGATCGTCTCAGTACTTGGTGACGATCGGAGCCGGAGCCGCCGGGGTCCACAGCGGGATGATCACGCGGGTCCAGAGACGGGTCTCTTTGCCGCCGAGGTTCCGCTGCCACACGTCGCGGGTCAGGTAGGCCTGCATGATGACCGGGCCGAAGTTGTAGCCGACGAGCGGGCCGAGGGCGAACTGCTTCTGCTTCGGACGGCCGCCCGGGGTGTCATACTCGGTCGAGCCGAACGCCGCGAGGCCGAGTTCCCACTTGCCGAAGGTCTTGGTCGCGGTCAGGTCGAGGTTGAAGCCGTTCGCGGTCTTGCCGCCGACCGACTTGTCGGTGTCGAACGTGATGCCCCAGAGCAGGTTGGCGGTCAGGTTCCAGCCGTCGCCGGTGTAGCTCGCCGCGAAGTCCTGACGCCAGGTGGTGGCGCGAACGCGGATGTTCTTGTCGCCGGCGTTGAAGTAGAAGCCCGACAGGTAGCTGACGCCGAAGCCGTTGCCGAGGTCCCAAGCGAGGGCGGCGGCGGCGAACGGGTTGTAGAGGCCGTAGTTGTCAGCGCCGCCAGCGGCGTCCACGTGAGCGTTCGGCAGCGCGCCGAGCAGCTGGAAGTTGCCGCCGAGGATGGTCCACGGGGTCGACCAGGCGATCACCGGGATGTCGACGAGCAGCTTGGTGTCGGGGTTCGTGTTGCGAACGCCCCAGCTCAGCGTGTTGACGAAGTACACGCCTTCCGGAAGCGGCGCGCCGCGCGCCAGGCCGACCGTCTCACCGGTCTGCGCAGTCGCGGGGAAGGCGCTGGCCTCCATCGACGAGGCGCCGAGCATCATTGCGCCCACCGCCGCAATTTTCATCACGTTCTTCAGCATGTTGCCTTTCCTCCGATCGGCGCCCTGCCGGGACGCCGCCTCTCCGAGCACGAAATCGTTTTCGCCTACCGGTTCGGTTTCTTCCGTCCCCGAAGTCGAAATCTGTCGGAAACAGAACCGATGGCTCAACAAGCGCCCCCGACTCGGCGCCGCTAGGTGGAGAGGACATTTTTTGGGCGCGTTTCGCCACCGGAATCACGGGGTCTCGCCTTAGTTGCGGGCCCACTGTCGCTGAAATGTCGCAGCACTTGTTGGGTAAACGAGTCCTTAATTCACGTTGCGGCGAGAGCAGCGCGGCGCCCGCTCTTTGTGCAAGTTATAAGAACTTCAAACAGTTGGCGGGTTGCAGAAGTTAGCCGCGCTGGTACCCCACGCTACCTGAGCGTGTTTTGCGCCACCGTCAGCCCAGGCAGCCCGCCCGAGCCGCCGATCGCCAGATCCGGCGTCGCGACCTGGTCCCAGCGGTAGCCCAGAACCCCGCCGCGCCGTGATCCGGTCACAGTGTTGCCCACGATCGTCGCGGGCCCGACGCCTTCGACCACCGAGACGCTGATTCCCACCTCGCAGCCGCGCACGACGTTCCCGGTTATCGTCACGTCGCGCAGGTAGGGGCCCCACCCGGCGTTGATCCCGGCGGTCGGGGCGTTCTCGACCACATTGCCGGTGACGGCCACGTCGGCCTCCACGCCGATCCCGAGGCCGTAGCTGTCGCCCGGACCGTCGAGCTTCTTCCGCCGGAAGAGGTTGCGGACGACATTGCCCACGACCGTGCCGAGCCGGCCCCCTTCGTTGAAATTCGCGATGCAGATGCCGTTGCCGGCGCCGTCGACCAGATTCGAGGAGATCACCGCGCCCGAGAAGCCGTATTCGGCGAAGATGCAGGTCTCGCCGCTGTCCAGGCAGAGATTGTCGGTGATCATGACGTCGTCGGACGCGTGGGCCCGCACGGCCGAGAAGGCGGAGCGCCGGATGGCGTTGCCGGAGATCATCACGCCGCCGGCCTTGGAGACGTTGATCGCGTTGCCGTTCCAGCCGAGCCCGCCGTCGAGCGCGCCGGTGTCTTCGATGCGGTTGCGGCTGATCACGGAGCTCTCGTCCGCCTTGTCGTTCCGGCGGAGCAGCACGCCATTGTTGCGGCAGCCGAGGATGACGCTGTCGGTGAGCGACACGCCCTTGCCGTCGATCGAAAACAGCGCCGCCTGACGCGCGCCCTCGAAACGGCAGTCGCGGAGCGTCCCGCCCGAGCGCACCAGCATCACGCTGTTCGCGCCGGCGTCGAGCACGGTCACGTCGTCCATGGCGAGCGCGGAGACGTCAGCGAATTCGAGGACGCCGGTCTCGGCCGCCCCCGGGATCGCGCCGCCGTCGAAGGTGAGGCCGCGCAGCGCGATCCGCCTGGCGCCCTTGGCGGACAGCACGGGGCCGGAGCCCGAGAGCTCGAGCCGGGTCGCCCGCGGCGCGCCGACGAGCGTGACCCCGTCGGGGAGGATGACGTTCGACACGCGGTAGGTTCCGGGCCTCAGCGCGAGCGGGCGGCCTTCGCGCGCGGCGCGCTCGAGGGCGCG
>NZ_JBJKEX010000306.1:0-3725 GCF_045505405.1 Hansschlegelia beijingensis
AGCGGGCGATCATCCTCGCCCGCGACGGGCGGCTGAAGATCGATCTGCCCGTCGAGGTCCGTGCGTCTTTCCCGCCGATATCGGCGCCGCGAAACCGGCGGGACGATCGAACGGGCGCTCAGGGCCGCCGGCCTGATGCGGTAGTTTGCCGGCGCGGAACGGGCCGCCCGGCCCGGCGTTGCTAACCGGGGCGCGGCACCGGACGAGCGCGATGATCTCCGATCTCTGGTACAAGAACGCCGTCGTCTACTGTCTGTCCGTGGAAAGCTTCATGGACTCCGACGGCGACGGGGTCGGCGACTTCCGCGGGCTGACGAGACGGCTCGACTACCTGCACGGTCTCGGCGTCACGGCCGTCTGGCTCATGCCGTTCCAGGCGTCGCCCGGTCGCGACGACGGCTACGACGTCTCCGACTTCTACAGCGTCGATCCGCGCTACGGCACGCTCGGCGACTTCGTCGAGTTCACCCACGCCGCGAAGCAGCGCGGCATGCGGGTGCTGATCGACCTCGTGGTCAACCACACCTCCGACCAGCATCCGTGGTTCCAGTCCGCGCGCTCCGACCCGAAGTCGCCCTATCGCGACTGGTATGTCTGGTCAGACAAAAAGCCCAAGAACGCCGATCAGGGCATGGTGTTCCCTGGCGTCCAGAAGACGACTTGGACCCGAGACCCGATTGCGAAGAAGTATTACTTCCATCGTTTTTACGAGTTTCAGCCCGATCTGAACACGTCGAACCCGCACGTTCAGGCCGAAATCCTGAGAATCATGGGTTTCTGGATCCAGCTCGGCGTCAGCGGCTTCCGGATGGACGCCGTGCCGTTCGTCATCGCGGAGAAAGGGCCGGACGTCAGCACGCCGAAGGAGCAGTTCCAGATGCTCCGGACGTTCCGCGAGTTCCTGCAATGGCGGAAGGGCGACAGCGTCATCCTCGCCGAGGCGAACGTGCTGCCCGACGACGACATGAAGTATTTCGGCGTCGACGGCGACCGCATGCAGATGATGTTCAATTTCCACGTCAACCAGCGCCTGTTCTACGGGCTGGCAGCGGCGGACGCGCGGCCGCTCGCGAAGGCGCTGAAGGAGACGCAGTCGAAATACGACACCGCTCAGTGGGGCATCTTTCTGCGCAACCACGATGAGCTCGATCTCGGGCGGCTCTCGCCCGAGCAGCGGCAGGCCGTGTTCGACGCGTTCGGGCCCGACAAGACGATGCAGCTATATGACCGCGGCATCCGGCGCCGGCTCGCGCCGATGCTGGACGGCGACCGCAGGCGCCTGGAGCTCGCCTACAGCCTGATGTTCACCCTCCCCGGCACGCCAGTGCTGCGCTACGGCGACGAGATCGCGATGGGGGACGACCTGTCTCTGCCGGAGCGGAACTGCGCCCGCACCCCGATGCAGTGGTCCAGCGAAAAGCAGGGCGGCTTCAGCAAGGCCGACAAGACGTTCCTGCCGGTGATCTCAGGCGGGGGCTTCGGCTTCGAGACCGTCAACGTCGCCCAGCAGCGGCGCGACCCGAACTCCTTCCTCAACTGGATAGAGCGCATCATCCGGATGCGCCAGGAGCTGCCGGAGATCGGCTGGGGCGACTGCGTCAGCCTGCCGACGTCCGACGACGCGGTGCTCGCGCTCCGCTACGACTGGCGCAACAACGCGGTCGTCATTCTCCACAATCTCGCCGCCGAGCCAAAGGAGGTCGTCTTCAGGGTCGGTCCGGTCGACGGAGAGCCCGGACGGCTCGTCGACCTGCTCGCCCAGGCCCACAGCGAGGCGGACGAGGACGACCGGCACCGGATCGTGCTCGAGGGCTACGGCTATCGCTGGTTCCGGGTAGGCGGGCTGAACTACCTGCTCGACCGCAGCGACATCTGACAGATGCAGAGCCATGCCTGGTGGCAGCGCGGGGTCATCTATCAGGTCTACCCAAGGTCGTTCCAGGACTCGAACGGCGACGGGATCGGCGACCTGGAAGGCGTGCGGCGGCGGCTCGACTATCTCGTCAGGCTCGGCGTCGACGCCGTCTGGCTGTCACCGATCTTCCCGTCCCCGATGGCGGACTTCGGCTACGACATCGCCGACTATTGCGGGGTCGACCCGATATTCGGAACCCTCGAGGATTTCGATCGGCTGATCGGGCAGGCGCACGCCCGCGGCCTGAAGCTGATCCTGGACTTCGTCCCGAACCATACCTCCGAGGCCCACCCGTGGTTCGCCGAGAGCCGGAGCAGCCGAGCAAACCCGAAGCGTGACTGGTATATCTGGCGCGACCCCGCGCCGGGCGGCGGCCCGCCAAACAACTGGATCAGCAATTTCGGCGGCAGCGCCTGGACCTTCGACGAAGCAAGCGGCCAGTACTATCACCACGCCTTCCTGGAGCAGCAGCCCGACCTCAACTGGCGCAATCCAGAACTTCGCGCCGCCATGGCGGACGTCATGCGGTTCTGGCTTGACCGCGGCGTGGATGGATTCCGGGTCGACGTCATCTGGCACCTGATCAAGGACGCGCAGTTCCGCGACAACCCGCCGAACCCGGCCTTCGGGCCCGGGCAGCCGGAGATCTCACGGCTGCTGCAGGTGCACTCGGCCGACCAGGACGAAGTGCTGGACGTCATCCGCGAGATGCGGGCGGTGGTCGACGGCTATGAGGACCGGGTGCTGATCGGGGAGATCTACCTGCCGGTCGAGCGTCTCGTCGCCTATTACGGGCCCGGGCTCTCGGGGGTCCACCTGCCGTTCAACTTCCAGCTCATCCTCGCGCCATGGAGCGCCCGCGCGATCGGGCGTCTGATCGACGAATACGAGCGCGCCCTGCCCCCCGGCGGCTGGCCGAACTGGGTGCTCGGAAATCACGACCAGAAGCGGATCGCCACCCGGGTCGGGGCCGCGCAGGCGCGCGTCGCCGCCATGCTGCTGCTCACCCTGCGGGGCACGCTGACGATCTACTACGGCGACGAGATCGGGCTTGCGGACGTCCCCGTGCCGCGCGAACTCGCTCAGGATCCCTGGGAGCGGAACGAGCCTGGCCACGGCCGCGATCCCGCGCGCACGCCGATGCCGTGGGACGACAGCCCCACGGGCGGCTTCACCTCGGGACGGCCCTGGCTGCCGCTCAACGACACAACCGCCCTCAACGTCGCCGCGCAGGAGGCCGATCCGCGATCCATGCTCGCCCTGCACCGCGCGCTGCTCGCGCTGCGCCGCGCGCATCCGGCGCTCGCCATCGGCGGCTACCAGGGCGAAGGGACAACGGGAGACGTGCTCGCCTTCCGCAGGCGGTCAGAGGACGAGGAACTGCTGGTCGCCTTGAACTTCGGCTCGTCGCCCGTGGAGATCGCGCTTCCGGGCGCGCGCGCCGAGGCGTTGCTCTCGACCCATCTCGACCGCAGCGGACCGGAGCCCGCCGGGCCGCTTCGGCTTCGGGGCGACGAAGGCGTCGTGCTCCGGCTTGGAGGAGAGCCTCAGGCGGCGCGCGCCTGAGGCTCCGGCGAGGCGCGGTAGGCGAGCGCCTCCGCGAGATGGATGCGGCCGACCGCCTCGACCCCGTCGAGGTCTGCGATGGTCCGGGCCACCTTCAGGACGCGGTGATATCCGCGCGCCGACAGACGCAGAGCGTCCGCCGCCTCGACGAGCAGTTTGCGGCCGGCCGCGTCGGGGCGCGTTGCGTCCTCGACGGCCGCGACCGGCAGGTGCGCGTTGAGGAACGAGCCCGGAACCCCCAGCC
>NZ_JBJKEX010000307.1:0-3700 GCF_045505405.1 Hansschlegelia beijingensis
CCTCTCGCTGCGGCGTGGTGATCGACGCCGCGCGGGTGCCTGTCTCGCGCGCCGTCGCCAGGGCGGTGGAGCATGACGAGGCGGCGCTCGCCGCGGCGCTGACGGGCGGCGACGATTATGAGCTGCTGATTGCGATCGATCCCGGCGATGCTCCAGCCTTCGAGTTCGAAGCGGCCGCGACCGGGATCGCGGTCACTGACATCGGCGCCCTCGTCGAGGGCGGGGGGATCGAGATCGACAGGCAGGGCCGGCCGCTGGATCTCGGACGCGGCTCCTTCACGCATTTCTAACCATGTGCGTGGCTTCGTGATGGGCGATTTCTGAGCGGCCCGTCCTATAAAGCAAAACAATCGCGCGTTTCCGAAGCAGAGTGGTCCGCGGACCTGCGCCGCTGAAACGGGAATTCGTGGCCGTTCATGGGTTTGGACAACGCGGCGGAGCCGACATGCATAAGATGAAGACTTCAGTGACGGTTGCGATCCTGCTGGCGGCCGCGGCGACCGGATCGGCCTCGGCCGCGAGCTGCGGCAACACGGGCGAAGGCTTCCAGCAGTGGGTGCAGGCCTTCAAGGCCGAGGCCCAGGCGCAGGGCGTTTCCGCCCGCACGGCCGAGGCGGCTCTCGGGAACGTCAGCTACGACCGCAATCTGATCGCGTTTGACCGCAACCAGAAGGTCTTCAAGCAGAGCTTCGAGCAGTTCTCCGCCCGCATGGCCTCCAATGCGCGCGTGAACGCCGCCAAGTCCCGGATGGCGCGCTATGGCGCGGTGCTGCAGCGGACCGAGCAGCGCACCGGCGTGCCGGCCCCGGTGATCCTCGCGATCTGGGGGCTCGAGACCGATTTCGGCCAGGTGCAGGGCAAGAAGCCGGTCTTCAACGGCCTCGCGACGCTGGCCTATGACTGCCGTCGCACCGAGATGTTCCAGCGTGAGCTGATCGCGGCGATGAAGATCGTCGACCGCGGCGACCTCACCATGTCGGAGATGCGTGGCGCGGCCCATGGCGAGCTTGGCCAGGCGCAGTTCCTCCCGAGCTCCTACCTGAAGTTCGCGACCGACGGCGATGGCGACGGCCGTCGCGACCTGGTGCGTTCCGGCGCTGACACGATCGCGTCCATCGGCGCCTATCTGCAGGGCTATGGCTGGCGCGCCGGCGGCGGCTGGGAGGAAGGCTCGGCGAACTTCGCGGTCTTCAGGGAGTGGAACCGCTCGAGCGTCTATCAGCGGACCATCGCTCTGCTCGCCACGAAGATCGCCGCGGCCACGGGCCACAACAGCGCCGGGCGCTGAGCGTCAGGAGCGGCGCGGCTTTCCGCAGGCGTTCGACCTTGGTTGGTCGCGCCGCTTCATCTTGTTCGCCGCATTGCGGAAGTTGAACGCATCTGGCAGCCTCCCTGTGACCTTTCGGGCGGGCGGGGAATACAAGCCCAACATGGACAAAAAAGCCCCGGCTTCGGCCGGAACGGCTTCCGGTGGGTCGCGGCTGGAAACGCGTTCAAGGAACAGAGACAATGGCGCTGACGCTCATCGTCCTTCTCGGACTGTTATCAATCGTATACGGCGTATGGGCGACCCGCTCGCTGCTTGAGGCCGACGCCGGCAGTCCGCGAATGCAGGAGATCGCCGCGGCGATCGCCGAAGGCGCCCAGGCTTACTTGAAGCGCCAGTACACGACGATCGGAATAGTCGGCGTCGTCATCTTCGTTCTTCTTGCGTATTTCCTGTCGCTGACGGTGGCGGTCGGCTTCCTCATCGGCGCGGTGCTGTCCGGCGCCGCCGGCTTCATCGGCATGAACGTGTCGGTGCGGGCGAATGTGCGGACCGCGCAGGCGGCGACGAGGTCGCTCGGAGCCGGCCTCGAAGTGGCTTTCAAGTCGGGCGCCGTCACCGGCATGCTGGTCGCCGGCCTCGCTCTGCTGGGGGTCGCGATCTACTACGCCATCCTGACCTCCTTCCTCGGCCATGCCAGCAGCGACCGCGTCGTCATCGACGCCCTCGTGGCCCTCGGCTTCGGCGCCTCGCTGATCTCGATCTTCGCGCGCCTCGGAGGCGGCATCTTCACCAAGGGCGCCGATGTCGGCGGCGACCTCGTCGGCAAGGTCGAGGCGGGCATCCCCGAGGACGACCCGCGCAACCCGGCCACGATCGCCGACAATGTCGGCGACAATGTCGGCGATTGCGCAGGCATGGCGGCCGATCTGTTCGAGACCTATGCGGTGACGGTCGTCGCCACCATGGTGCTCGCCTCCATCTTCTTCGCCGGGAACCCGGCGCTTTCGAGCCTGATCCTCTACCCGCTCGGCATCTGCGCCGCCTGCATCGTCACCTCGATCGCCGGCACGTTCTTCGTGAAGCTGCCGGCGAACCAGTCGATCATGGGCGCGCTCTACCGCGGCTTCGGGGTCTCGGCCGGCCTCTCGCTCGTCGGCATCGCGATCGCCACGGCCGCTCTTGTGGGCTTCGGGACCGAATACACCACCTCGACAGGCGCGACCTTCACCGGGTGGGATCTTTTCCTCTGCGCGGTCGTGGGCCTGATCATCACGGGCCTGATCGTCGTGATCACCGAGTACTACACCGGGACCGGGTATCGCCCGGTCAGGTCGATAGCGGCGGCGTCGATCACCGGCCATGGCACCAACGTCATCCAGGGCCTCGCTGTGTCGCTCGAGGCGACGGCCCTGCCGGCGCTCGTCATCATCGCGGGTATCATCGTGACCCACTCGCTGGCGGGCCTGTTCGGCATCGCCATCGCCGTCACAGCGATGCTGGCGCTTGCGGGCTTCGTGGTCGCGCTCGACGCCTTCGGCCCGGTGACGGACAACGCCGGCGGCATCGCCGAGATGGCCGGCCTGCCGGCGGAGGTGCGCACGTCGACGGACGCTCTCGACGCCGTGGGCAACACCACCAAGGCCGTCACCAAGGGCTACGCGATCGGCTCGGCCGGCCTCGGCGCGCTCGTGCTGTTCGCCGCCTACACCTCGGACCTCAACCACTTCATCGCGAACGCCTCCGAGTATCCCTACTTCGCCGACGTGAAGCTCGATTTCTCGCTGGCGAACCCATACGTCGTCGTCGGGTTGCTGTTCGGCGGAATGCTGCCGTTCCTGTTCGGCGCGATGGGGATGACGGCGGTCGGCCGGGCGGCCGGCGCGATCGTCGAGGAGGTCCGACGCCAGTTCCGGGAGAAGCCCGGCATCATGAAAGGCACGGATCGCCCGGATTACGGCCGCGCGGTCGACCTGCTGACCAAGGCGGCGATCAAGGAGATGATCATCCCGTCGCTGTTGCCGGTGCTCTCGCCGATCTTCGCCTACTTTGTGGTGCTCGGCGTGGCCGGGAAGAACGAGGCGTTCTCCGCCGTCGGAGCCATGCTGCTCGGCGTCATCGTCACCGGGCTGTTCGTCGCGCTCTCCATGACCTCGGGCGGCGGCGCCTGGGACAACGCCAAGAAGTACATCGAAGACGGCCATCACGGCGGCAAGGGCTCGGACGCCCACAAGGCGGCCGTGACCGGCGACACGGTCGGCGATCCCTACAAAGACACCGCCGGCCCGGCCGTGAACCCAATGATCAAGATCACGAACATCGTCGCGCTGCTGCTGCTCGCGGTCCTCGCACACGCGGGCTGACGATAGCCTCGGCTCCGTCCCGGCGCTCGCCGGGGCGGAGCCTGTCAGGCCGGGGCGGCGGCCTGCCGCC
>NZ_JBJKEX010000308.1:0-3693 GCF_045505405.1 Hansschlegelia beijingensis
ACGTCGCGGCGGCGGCCGCGACCCAGGACGCGATCGACAGCACCTCGCGCGTGAAGCCGCGCACCATCGCCAGAGCCGCCGAGATCAGCATGACGGCGAGCAGGATGACGGGTCGCAACTTCTTCGCCCTCGATCCGCGCTCGGCTCCGACCGAAGCAGCCTGGCGGCTTGGACGCGCCGCCGCCAACCTGCTCTGCCGTCGGCATTTCCAGGACAATGGCGAGTGGCCGCGGCGGCTCGCCATCTCGGCCTGGGGCACGGCGAACATGCGGACCGGCGGCGACGACGTCGCGCAGGCGCTGGCGCTGATCGGGGTCGCGCCGCGATGGGAGGCCGGATCCAGCCGCGTCGTCGGGCTGGAGATCCTGCCGCTCTCCGATCTCGGGCGCCCCCGGGTGGACGTGCTGTTCCGAATCTCGGGTTTCTTCCGCGACGCCTTCCCGTTCCAGATCGACATGATCGATGAGGCTGTCCGTCTCGTCGGCGCCCTGGGCGAGACCGACGAAGACAACCCGATCGCGGCGCGTCTGCGCTCGGAGCGCGCGAGCGGCGGCGTCGGGCACTCGATCTTCGGAGCGCGTCCGGGGGCCTACGGAACGGGGCTCGCGCCGCTGTTGAACGAGGGCGCGTGGGAAAGCCGCGGGGATCTGGCGGACGCCTATCTGGCGGCGAGCGGCTTTGCTTACGGACAAGGCGTGGAAGGCGCTCCGGCGCGCCCGGCGCTGGAGAGAATGGCGTCGTCGGTCGACGCGGTGATCCAGACCCAGGACGCTCGCGAGTACGACCTGCTCGACTCCGATGACGTCCACGAATTCGCCGGCGGCCTGTCCGCCGCGGTCGAGAAGATCTCCGGCGCGGCGCCGGCCGTCTATCATCTCGACACCTCCCGTACGGAGACCCCCCTCGTCCGGTCGCTTCAGGAAGAGCTCGCGGTCGTCGTCCGCGCACGCGCCACGAACCCCAAGTGGATCGCCGCGATGCGCGAGCACGGCCACAAGGGGGCGGCCGAGATGCTCGCGACGGTCCAGAACCTCTCGGGGTTCGCGGCCACGACCGACGCCGTCGCCAGCCATCAGTACGACGCGCTCTACGACGCCTATCTCGCGGACGAGCAGGTCCGCCGCTTCATCGCAGAGGCGAACCCCGCCGCCCTCGAGGCGATGGCGCGGGCGTTCCTCGACGCCGAGCGGCGCGGTTTCTGGCGTCCGAAGCGGAACAGCGCGCATGGCGAGCTCGAAAGGCTCGCTCAGCCGACCAGAACGGAGGTTCGAGCATGACGACCGGGGACGACGCCCGCCACGCCGAAAAGATGAAGGCGCGCAAGGCGCATCAGGACAAGATCGTCGCGGAGCGGCAGGCCGAGAAGGGGCTGCTGATCGTCCACACCGGAAAGGGCAAAGGAAAGTCGACCGCGGCCTTCGGCATGGCGATGCGCGCGATCGCGCACGGCATGAAGGTGGGCGTGGTCCAGTTCATCAAGGGTCCTTGGGAATCGGGCGAGCGCGACCTGCTGCGCAAGTTTCCGGAGCAGGTGGAGGTTCACGCCATGGGCGAAGGCTTCACCTGGGAGACGCAGGACCGCGAGCGTGACATCCGGGCCGCCCGGGAAGCCTGGGAAATGTCGAAGCGGTTCATCGCCGATCCCAACATCCGGCTCGTGATCCTCGACGAGCTCAACATCGTGCTGCGCTACGACTACCTCGATCTCGACGAGGTGCTGGCGGCGATCGCGGCGCGCCCGGCCGACACGCACGTCGTGATCACGGGGCGGAACGCGAAGGAGCCGCTGATCGAGGCCGCCGACCTCGTGACCGAGATGACCCAGGTGAAGCATCCCTTCCGCGACGGCGTGAAGGCGCAGGCCGGCATCGAGTTTTGAGCGCACGCAGGCGCGGCGCGCGACGGGCTCCGGAGGCTCGGGCCTCGTGACCCGGACGCCGGCGATCATGTTTCAGGGCACCGGCTCGAATGTCGGCAAGTCCCTGATCGTGGCGGGACTCTGCCGCGCCTTCGCGCGACGCGGCCTCTCGGTCGCGCCGTTCAAGCCGCAGAACATGTCGAACAACGCGGCCGTGACGGCCGACGGCGGGGAGATCGGGCGCGCTCAGGCGCTGCAGGCCCGCGCCGCCGGGCGCGAGCCGGTCGTGGACATGAACCCGGTGCTGTTGAAGCCCGAGAGCGACACCGGCAGCCAGGTCGTCGTTCAGGGCCGAAGGATCGGCAGCTACAAGGGCCGCGCCTACGCTGCGCTCAAGCCCACCCTGATGCCCGCCGTGCTCGAGAGCTTCGATCGTCTCGCGGCGACGGCGGACCTGGTCCTGGTGGAGGGCGCAGGCAGCGCCGCCGAGGTGAACCTGCGCGCGGGGGACATCGCCAACATGGGCTTCGCCGAAGCCGCCGATGCGCCGGTCGTCCTGATCGGCGACATCGACCGCGGCGGCGTGATCGCGACGCTTGTCGGCGCCCATGCGCTGCTGCCGATGTCGGACCACGACCGCGTAAAAGGATTTCTGATCAACCGCTTCCGCGGCGACATAAGCATGTTCGATGAAGGCATGCGGATCATCGAGCAGCGCACGGGATGGCGGCCGTTCGGGATCGCGCCGTGGTTCGCGGACGCGGCGAAGCTGCCTGCCGAGGATTCGGCGGATCTCGCCTCGCGCGCCGGCAAGCCAGGAGGTCCGGTCAGGGTCGTGGCGCTCGCCCTGCCCCGCATCGCGAATTTCGACGACCTCGATCCTCTTCGTCTCGAGCCGGAGGTCTCGCTTGATCTGCTGCCGCTCGGCGCGCCGGTCCCGGCCGACGCGGATCTCGTGCTCATCCCCGGCTCGAAGGCGACGATCGCCGATCTCGCCGCCCTGCGGGGCTGCGGCTGGGAGGAGGACATCAAGGCCCATGTCCGCCGCGGCGGACGCGTCCTCGGCCTGTGCGGCGGCTATCAGATGCTTGGACGGAGCGTCTCGGACCCGGAAGGCGTCGAAGGGTCGCCGGGTTCAACCCGCGGTCTCGGCCTGCTCGACGTCGAGACGACGCTCGGGGGCGACAAGAGGCTGGCGCGCGTCAGCGGCCGGCATCGAGGCAGCGGCGAGGCGGTGGACGCCTACGAGATCCACATGGGCCGGACCGACGGGCCCGACGCCGCGAGGGCCCCGTTCGAGGTCGGCGGCCGGCCCGAGGGAGCCGCGGACGCGTCCGGTCGCGTCAGCGGCTGCTACCTGCACGGCGTGTTCGCTCAGGACGGCTTCCGTAGGGCGTTCCTGGCGGAGCTCGGCGCGCGCCGCTCGGGCTTCGCCTACGAGGCCACGATCGAAGCCACCCTCGATGGCCTCGCTGACCACCTCGAAGCGCATCTCGACGTCGACGGACTGCTCGCGGTCGCGAACAGCCGCATCTAGTTCTCAGACGACGAGCGACGCCGCGCCCAGAACCGCCGCGATCATCGCCGCGTGAACGACGCAGGCCGAGCAGAACAGCTTCAGGGCTGCGGAGATGTCGGACGGAGTCGCGGCCTCGCGGCCGCCGGCGTTCATCCAGGGATCATCCACGACCGCGCCCGAATAGATCCGCGGGCCGCCGAGCGCGATGGTGAGAAAGTCGAGGGACTCTTGCCGCATGCGAGGTTCCTGGTTGCGACCGATACGGCGCCGTTCAAGCAAAAAGCGCCGAAGCCGTCGATCGGTTCGTCAGCTCAGA
>NZ_JBJKEX010000309.1:0-3692 GCF_045505405.1 Hansschlegelia beijingensis
AGCGCGGCGGCGCGCACCGTGCGCGCGGCGTGTGCGGCGTTCATGCTCATTCCCCCGATCCGCCCCCACATGGCCGCGCTCAACGCCCGCCCCCCGTCGCCGGCGCCGCAAGGCCGGGAGTTCCCGGCGCATGATCCCGGGTCTCCAGAACGGAGTCCGCGATGGACGGCGGCAAGGGCCTGGTCTTCTCGAAGAAGCCCAGCAGCGGCAGGATGATCAGGAAGTGCGCGAAGTAGTAGACCGTCGCGATGCGGGCGAACACGACGTACCAGCCTTCGGCGGGCTTCGAGCCCAGCCAGCCCAGCAGGATGCACACGCCCACGAAGATCCAGAAGAACTGGCGGTAGAGCGGCCTGTAGTTCGCCGACCGGACCTTGGAGGTGTCGAGCCAGGGCAGGAAGGCCAGGATCGCGACCGAGCCGAACAGCGCCATCACGCCGCCGAGCTTGGAGGGGATCGCGCGCAGGATCGCGTAGAAGGGCAGGAAGTACCATTCCGGAACGATATGAGCCGGCGTCACGAGCGGGTTCGCCGGGACGTAGTTGTCGGCGTGACCGAGGTAGTTCGGCGTGTAGAAGATGAACCACGCGAACATGATCATGAAGCAGGTGACGGCGAACGCGTCCTTGAGCGTCGCGTAGGGCGTGAACGGGACGGTGTCCTTGCGGATGTCCTTGACCTCGACGCCGGTCGGATTGTTCTGGCCGACATGGTGCAGCGCCCAGATGTGGAGCCCGACCACGCCGACGATCATGAACGGCAGCAGGTAGTGCAGCGCGAAGAACCGGTTGAGCGTCGCGTTGTCGACCGAGAACCCGCCCCACAGCCACGTGACGATCGCCTCGCCCACGACGGGGATCGCCGAGAACAGGTTGGTGATGACGGTCGCGCCCCAGAAGGACATCTGGCCCCAGGGCAGCACGTAGCCCATGAAGGCGGTCGCCATCATCAGCAGCAGGATGATGACGCCGAGAATCCACAGCACTTCGCGGGGCGCCTTGTAGGAGCCGTAATACATGCCGCGGAAGATGTGGATGAACACCGCGATGAAGAACATCGACGCGCCGTTGGCGTGCATGTAGCGCAGCAGCCAACCATAGTTGACGTCGCGCATGATCTTCTCGACCGACAGGAACGCGTTGCTGGCGTTCGGGTCGTAATGCATCGCAAGCACGACGCCGGTGAGGATCTGCGCGACCAGCATGACCACGAGGATCGCGCCGAACGTCCAGAAATAGTTCAGGTTGCGCGGCACCGGATAGGCGATCGCGCTCGAATGAATCAGACCCGCGATCGGCAGCCGCTCTTCAAGCCATCGCGCGGCTCGAGATTTCGGCTCGTACGTTGAGTGCCCTTCCATCGACGTCCCGTCCCCGAATATCGGCGTTGCTTATGATTGTGTAGTTTCAGCCGATCTTTATCTTGGTGTCCGACTCGAATGCGTAGGTGGGAACCTGAAGGTTCTGCGGCGCCGGGCCCTGCCGGACGCGCCCAGCGCTGTCGTAGTGCGAGCCATGGCAGGGGCAGAACCAGCCGCCGAAGTCGCCGGCGCTGCTGATCGGCACGCAGCCCAGATGGGTGCACACGCCGACGACGACGAGCCAGTTCTCCTTGCCCTGCGCGGCGCGGTTCTCGTCGCTCGCCGGAGCGTCGGCCGGAAGGTTGTCGTTGCGGGCCACGCGGTCGACCAGCTGATCGAGCTTGACCTGCTTGGCCTCCTCGATCTGCGCCTTGGTCCGGTTCCACACGAAGACGGGCTTGCCGCGCCACTTGATGGTGACGACCTGGCCTTCGGGGATCTGCGAGAGGTCGACCTCGGTCGACGCAAGCGCGAGCGCGGCCCGGTCAGGGTTCATCTGCGCGATGAAGGGCCACGCCAGAAACGCGGCGCCGACCCCCGCCGCAGCTCCTGTCGCCAGGAAAAGGAAGTCGCGACGATTCGGATCTTGCGCGTCGTCCATCGCTGTCACACTCGTGCTCCCAGCCACGAATTCGTCTCGCCTCACGCGCCGCGTTTCCCGACCGGCTTGTCATGAGAGTAAGTCGAAACAGTCGCCGGCTTCTCGCACCCGCAAGCCGCGGCTGTCCACCCTGCGGCTCCGGTTACGACGCGGTGTCGCACCGATCGGGACACCATGTCGCAGCGCGGGAACACGCTCCGATTTAAAGGCCTTCGCGATCATGCGCCTAGCGTTGTACCAGCCGGACATTCCGCAGAACGCCGGAACGCTCCTCCGACTCGCCGCCTGCCTAGGCGTCGCGGCCGACATCGTCGAGCCAGCCGGCTTCCCTGTTTCGGACCGCGCGTTCCGGCGGGCGGGGCTCGATTATCTCGAGAAGGTCTCGATCATCCGGCACGCGTCCTTCGCGGCGTTCGACGCCCGGCGGCGGGCGGAAGGCGGCCGGCTCGTGTTGCTGACCACCCGCGCCGAGACCTCCTATCTGGACGCCCGCTTCGCCCCGGACGATGTCCTGATGGTCGGCCGCGAATCGGCAGGCGCGCCCGCGGAGGTGCATGACGCGGCCGATCTGCGGGTCGCGGTCCCGATGTTGCCGGACTTGCGGTCGCTCAATGTCGCGATCGCGGCCGCGATGGTCCTGTCGGAGGCGCTTCGGCAGACCGGGCTGTTTCCCTCCTGGCCGCCGCCGGCGTAGACCGCACTGACTGTGCCTGGAGACACCCATGACCGCGTCGCTCGTCGACATCGCTGACCGCAAGGAGCGCGCCCGCGCCTGGTTCGAGGAATTGCGCGACAGGCTGCACGCCGCGTTCGAGGCTCTCGAGGACGCCGGTCCGGGCGACGGCCCGGCGGGGCGCTTCGAGCGCACGCCCTGGAACAGGACCGACCACACCGGCCGACCCGGCGGCGGCGGCGTGATGGGCATGATGAAGGGCCGCGTGTTCGAGAAGGTGGGCGTCCACGTCTCCACCGTGCACGGCGAGTTCGCCCCCGAGTTCCGCAAGGAGATTCCGGGCGCGATGGAGGCGCCGGAGTTCTGGGCGTCCGGGATTTCGCTGATCGCGCACCCGATCAATCCGAACGTGCCGACCGTGCACATGAACACCCGGTTCGTGGTGACGAGCCGGGCCTGGTTCGGCGGCGGGGCGGACCTCACGCCGGTGCTCGACCGCCGCAGGACGCAGGAGGATCCCGACACGCAGGCGTTTCATGCGGCGATGCGCGAGGCCTGCGAGGGGCATGCGGTAGCCGACTACGCCAAGTACAAGGCGTGGTGCGACGAGTACTTCTTCCTCAAGCATCGCGGCGAGCCGCGCGGCATCGGCGGCGTCTTCTACGACTGGCTGGACAGCGGCGACTTCGAAGCCGACTTCGCCTTCACGCGTTCGGTCGGCGAGAAGTTCCTGGAGATCTATCCGAAGATCGTCCGCGCCAATGTGGAGACGCCGTGGACCGAGCAGGACCGTGCGGAGCAACTCGTCCGCCGCGGCCGCTATGTGGAGTTCAATCTGCTCTACGACCGGGGCACGATCTTCGGGCTGAAGACCGGCGGCAACGTCGCCTCGATCCTCTCCTCCCTGCCGCCGCACGCGGCCTGGCCCTAGAGCTCCCCGACCTCTCCGAGGGCGAACTCGAGCACCTGCGCGATCGCCGTGGCGCCGTCGGGGAAATCCGCCGCAATCAACGCCGTTCGGATCTTCGGTCAGGCGCCCGGGAAGGGCGCGATTGTCT
>NZ_JBJKEX010000030.1:0-18823 GCF_045505405.1 Hansschlegelia beijingensis
ACGTCGGCTGCGGTGGGCGAGGCGTTCGCGCCGCCGGCCACCAGGAAGGGCGGCAGCGCGAACAGCTTCTCCGCATAGGGCGCGCCCGCCCGGCGACGAGGCGATCCTCTACCAGACGCTCGTCGGGGCCTGGCCGCACGATCTGGCGCCGGACGATCTCGAAGGCTGCAAGACTTTCGCCGAAAGGCTCGTCGCATGGCAGGAGAAGGCCATGCGCGAGGCCAAGCTCGCCACCGACTGGAGCAAGCAGAACGAGGCCTACGAGACGGCCGCCCGCGAGCTCCTGACGCGCCTGCTGACCGAGCCCGGCCTGCCGTTGCGGGCGGAGATCGCCGCGTTCGCCGACCGCATCGGACCCGCCGGCGCGGCGAACGGTCTTCTCCAGATCCTGCTGAAGCTCACGGTCCCCGGCGTTCCCGACACCTATCAGGGGACGGAGTACTGGGACCTCACGCTTGTCGATCCCGACAACCGCCGCCCCGTCGACTACCCGGCCCGCGAGGCGTCGCTGGCGCGCGGCGAAACCGTGCTCGAGGCGGCGGAGCATTGGCGGGACGGCGCGGTGAAGCAGGCCCTGATCAGCACCGTGCTGGAGGAGCGCCGCAAGCGAGCCGCGCTGTTCGCAGACGGCGCCTACACGCCGCTCAAGGCGGACGGAGCGCTGGCGGACGACGTGGTGGCCTTCGCACGGACGCTGGACGGCGAAGCCGTGTGCGTCATCGGGCTGCGCAACCTTTACGATAAGCAGACTTCGTTCCCGAGCCTTGCGGCGAAACCCGAGATGTTGCGCGAATGCCACATCTCTCTTCCATCGGAGCTTGTGGGACGGTCGGCCACGGAGCTGTTCTCGGGCCGCAAGGTCGCCCTTCAGCCCAAGATCTCCTTGGCGGACGCGCTCAGTCTGCCGGTGGCGGTGCTGAGCGTCGGGGACGCGGCATGAGACATTCTGCGTATGTCAATTCATGCCGCCGGAGAGCAGAAATTAAGTGAGCCGGCCAACACCGCGCGAGTCGCAGGATTAGAGCTCCCACTCGCGCCACGGCTCCCTGATGGTCTGCCATGGACACGCTGAAGCTGCCGCTCTCCCGTCACGACGCCGAACTTCTTGGTCAGGCTCTGGACGTATATGCGACGACCCTGATGTGCGCGCCGCTCGGCCTCGGCCTCGAGATGCTGGGCGCGGTGCGCAACCTGCGAGGCCGGCTCGAAGCCGCCGCCGACCAAGAGGACGCCGTCCGCGAAGCGACGGACGACCCCGAAGGCAACGTATTGCTGTTCGCGCGCGCCTGATCCGGCGCGTCTGGCCTGCGCCGTCGGAGCCTGAGGCTGCCGGCGTCGCCGCGCGTCATCTTCGACAGAGGCCGGCTCTGGAGGTCGCCATCGCGAACTCCACGTGTTTGACTGGAGCCGCGGCGTCGGTGCGGACGCCGGCGAAGACGGAGACAGCGCGATGAACGACACACCCACCGCCCTCGCGGCGGACGTGGCGCGACGCCCTGTGCGCAAGGCGGGCTCAGAGGCGAGCGGAACGACGGACGCCACGAAACTGCGGCAGGAGATCCTGGCGGAGCTGACCTATTCGGTCGGCCGCTCCCCGGAGACCGCCAGCACGCGGGACTGGTTCGTCGCGACCGCGCTCGCCGTCCGCGACCGGATCGTCGATCGCTGGCTGCTGGAGCATGCGCCCGATCACGCGCGGCCGCGCAAGCGCGTCTACTACCTCTCGCTCGAATTCCTCATCGGCCGCCTGCTGTTCGACGCGCTGCATAATCTCGGCCTCACCGAGGCCGCGCGCGAAGCGCTCGCGGGCCTGGGCGTCGATCTCGACCGCGTGCGTGAAGCCGAACCGGACGCCGCGCTCGGCAATGGCGGCCTCGGCCGGCTCGCCGCCTGCTTCATGGATTCGATGGCCTCGGTCGGCGTCCCGGCCTTCGGCTACGGCATCCGCTACGACCACGGCCTGTTCCGACAGGGCATGCGCGACGGGTGGCAGCAGGAATATCCGGAAGACTGGCTCTCCTTCGGCAATCCCTGGGAGTTCGCCCATCCGGAGATCGACTACGCCATCGGCTTCGGCGGCTATGTCGAACAGATCAGCGGGGGCGGCCGGGCCAAGCACGTCTGGCGTCCGGCCGAGAAGGTCGACGCGGTGGCGTTCGACATTCCGGTCGTCGGCTGGCGCGGCAAGCACGTCAACACGCTCCGTCTCTGGTCCGCCCGCGCGCCGGACCCGCTGAGCCTCGCGGCGTTCAACCGCGGCGACTATGTCGGCGCGCTCGCCGACCGCGTCCGGGTCGAGTCGATCTCCAAGGTCCTCTATCCGAGCGACGAGACGTCGGCCGGGCAGGAGCTGCGGCTGCGACAGGAATACTTCTTCGCCTCCGCCTCTCTCCAGGACCTCGTCCGCCGTCATCTGGAGGAGCATGGCGACCTCGGGTCGCTGCCCGACCATGTCGCCATCCAGCTGAACGACACGCATCCGGCGATCGCCATCCCGGAGCTGATGCGCATCCTGGTCGACCTCCACGACGTCCCGTGGGCGGAGGCCTGGCTGATCACGGTCGGCACGTTCTCCTACACCAACCACACGCTGCTGCCGGAGGCGCTTGAGAGCTGGCCGCTGCCGCTGATGGAGCGGCTGCTGCCGCGCCACATGCAGATCATCTACATGATCAACGCGCTCGAGCTCGAGACGGCGCGCGGCAAGCGGCCGGGCGACGATGCGCTGCTGTCCGCGGTCTCCCTGATCGACGAGAATGGCGGCCGCCGGGTGCGGATGGGCGTGCTGGCCTTCATCGGCTCACACAAGGTGAACGGCGTCTCGGCGCTGCACACCGAGCTCATGAAGCAGACCGTGTTCCGCGACCTGCATGCCCTGCATCCGGACCGGATCGTCAACAAGACCAACGGCATCACCTTCCGGCGCTGGCTGGCGCAGGCCAATCCGAGGTTGACCAGGATCCTGATCGAGGCCGTCGGCCCGGAGCTCCTCGACGATCCGGAGCGGCTCCAGCTGCTGCTGCCGATGGCGGACGACACCGGGCTGCACGACGCGCTGCTGAACGCGCGGCGCGAGAACAAGGTGGCGCTCGCCAAGATAATCGCCGAGCGCAACGACGTCTGGGTCGACCCGGACGCGCTGTTCGACGTCCAGATCAAGCGCATTCATGAATACAAGCGGCAGCTTCTGAACATTCTCGAGACGGTGGCGATCTACAACGCCATCCGCGCGCAGCCGATGCGCGCCTGGATGCCGCGCGTGAAGATCTTCGCCGGCAAGGCAGCGGCGAGCTACCATCAAGCCAAGCTGATCATCAAGCTCGCCAACGACGTCGCACGGATCGTCAATTCCGACCCGACCGTGCGCGGGCTGCTCAAGGTCGCCTTCCTGCCGAACTACAATGTGAGCCTCGCCGAGGCGATCATCCCGGCCGCGGACCTTTCCGAGCAGATCTCCACCGCGGGCACCGAAGCGTCCGGCACCGGCAACATGAAGCTCGCGCTGAACGGCGCGCTCACCATCGGCACGCTCGACGGGGCCAATGTGGAGATCCGCGAGCGCGTCGGCGATGACAACATCTTCATCTTCGGCCTCACGGCCCAGGAGGTGCAGGCGCGCAAGCAGCGCGGCTTCAACGCCCACGCCGCCGTGGAGGCCTCCCCGACGCTGCGCGAGGTGCTGGACTCGATCCGCAACGGCGTGTTCTCGCCGGACGACCCGAGCCGCTATCGCGGGCTGATCGACGGGCTGCTCGACAACGACGTTTTCCTGGTGACGGCGGATTTCGACGCCTATTTCGACGCCCAGCGTCGCGTGTACAGACTGTGGCGTGACCGGTCCGCCTGGATGAGCGCCAGCGTCAAGAACACCGCGCAGGTGGGCTGGTTCTCGTCCGACCGGACCATACTTGAGTACGCCAAGGAGATCTGGAACGTGCAGCCCTCGAGCGATCTCGCCTGAGGCCGCGGAGCCAGGGGACGCCAGGAGACGCCCGCATGCCCCCCAAGACGCCGCTTGGCCCGCCCTACGCCCGCGGGGCGATGGCGTTCGTCCTCGCGGGGGGGCGCGGGTCCCGCCTCCGGGAGCTGACCGACCGGCGCGCCAAGCCGGCGGTCTATTTCGGGGGCAAGTCTCGCATCATCGACTTCGCGCTCTCGAACGCGCTGAACTCGGGAATCCGGCGGATCGGCGTCGCCACGCAGTACAAGGCGCACAGCCTGCTCCGCCACCTGCAGAGAGGCTGGAACTTCTTCCGCGCCGAGCACAACGAGAGCTTCGACCTGCTTCCAGCCAGCCAGCGGGTTTCGGAAGGCGCCTGGTATCTCGGGACCGCCGACGCGGTCTACCAGAACATCGACATCATCGAGGACTACGCGCCGCGCCACATCGTCGTGCTGGCGGGCGACCACATCTACAAGATGGACTACGAGCAGATGCTCGCGCAGCACGTCGAGAGCGGCGCGGACGTCACGATCGGCTGCCTCGAGGTGGCGCGCAGCGAAGCGAGCGCCTTCGGCGTCATGCATGTCGACGAACACGACCGCGTCGTCGCCTTCCTGGAGAAGCCGGCCGACCCGCCCGCGATGCCGGGCAAGCCAGACCAGGCGCTGGCCAGCATGGGCATCTATGTCTTCGACACGCCGTTCCTGTTCGAACTGCTGCGCAAGGACGCCGAGGACCCGAACTCCGGCCACGATTTCGGGCACGACATAATCCCGCAGATCGTGAAGGGCGGGAAAGCGGTTGCGCACCACTTCTCGCGCTCCTGCGTGCGCTCGTCTTCGGAGAAGGAGCCCTACTGGCGCGACGTCGGCACGGTGGACGCCTATTTCGAGGCCAATCTCGACCTCACCGACTTCGTCCCGGCGCTCGATCTCTATGATCAGAACTGGCCGATCTCGACCTTCGCCGAGATGGTCCCGCCCGCCAAGTTCATCCACAACGAGGACGGGCGCCGGGGCCAGGCGGTGTCGTCGCTGGTCTCGGGCGGCTGCGTGGTTTCGGGCGCCTGCGTGACGGAGTCGCTGCTGTTCACCGGCGTGCGGGTGAACTCCTACACCGAGGTCGAGCGCGCCGTCGTGCTGCCCTATGTCGACATCGGCCGCTCGTGCCGGCTGAAGAACGTCGTGGTGGACCGCGGCGTGAAGATTCCGCCCAAGCTGGTCGTCGGCGAGGACCCCGAACTCGACGCGAAACGCTTCCGGCGGACCAAGAAGGGCGTCTGCCTGATCACCCAGTCGATGATCGACCGGCTTTGATCCCCAGGCGCGGGGTCGTCTCCGCCGCCGCCAAGGGCTATGAACCTCGCCTCGCTCCCACAAGAGAGAGCCGATGTCATTGAACGTTCTGGCCGTCGCCTCCGAAGCCTACCCGCTGGTCAAGACCGGCGGGCTGGCGGACGTGGTCGGCGCGCTCCCCGCCGCGCTCGAGCCGACCGGCGTGCGCGTCCAGACCCTGCTACCCGGCTACGGGGCGGTTCTGCACGCGCTGCGCGACGGCGAGATCGTGGCGCGTTTCGACGACCTGTTCGGCGGGCCCGCGACTGCGGTGGCCGGCCGCGCCGCGGGGCTCGAGGTCATCGCGATCGACGCGCCTCATCTCTACGCGCGGCCGGGCGGCCTCTATGCGGACGCGGGCGGGCGCGACTGGCCCGACAACGCGTTCCGCTTCGCGGCTCTCGGGCGGGTCGCGGCCGAGATCGGGCGGGGCGCGACCGCCCTGCCCTCCCCCGACGTGGCGCACCTGCACGACTGGCAGTCCGGTTTCGCGGCCGCCTACATGGCGCAGGCCGAGCGGCGGCCGCGGATCGTCGCCACCATCCACAACATCGCCTTCCAGGGCTGGTTTCCGGCGCACCTGCTTTCGCGCCTCGGGCTCCCGCCGCAGGCCATGTCGATCGAAGGCGTCGAGTATTACGGCGGGATCGGCTTCCTGAAGGCCGGGATCTACTACGCCGACCGGATCACCACCGTGTCGCCGAGCTACGCCTCCGAGATCCTGGAGCCGGCCGGCGGAATGGGCCTCGAGGGACTGCTGCGCAGCCGCAAGCGCGACCTCTTCGGCATACTGAACGGCATCGACGTCGAGGTCTGGGACCCCGCGACCGACGCCGCGCTGGAGATGCGCTACTCGGCGAAGGATCTCTCGGGCCGGCGGCTCAACAAGCGCGCGCTGTCGGAGCGGTTCCGGCTGGCCGCGAGCGCGGGGCCGACCTTCGGCGTCGTGAGCCGGCTGTCCGCCCAGAAGGGGCTCGATCTTCTTGCGGACGCGATTCCGGCCCTGCTGGAGACCGGCGCGAACCTGGCGGTGCTGGGCGCGGGCGACGCGGGCCTGGAGGATCGCTTCCGCGCTCTCGCGGAGACGCATCAGGGCCGGGTCGGCTGCACCTTCGGCTATGACGAGACGCTGGCTCATCTCATCCAGGGCGGCGCCGACGCCCTGCTGGTCCCGTCGCGCTTCGAGCCCTGCGGCCTCACCCAGCTCTGCGCCCTGCGCTATGGCGCGGTTCCGGTCGTCGCTCGGGTGGGCGGGCTCGCCGACACGGTGATCGACGCCAATCCGGTGGCGATCGCCGCGGGCGTGGCGACCGGCGTGCAGTTTTCTCCCGCCGGACGAGGGCCGCTCGAGGCCGCGATACGGCGGACTGCCGCGCTCTACGCCGACCAGGGAACCTGGACCCGTCTCCAGCGAAACGGCATGGCCACCGAGGTCTCGTGGGCCGCGTCCGCCAAGGTGTACGCACAACTATTCCGCGACCTTGTGCCCTGAGGACTTCCGACGCGGGCGCTCTACTTGGTTCGCCTGGATAGCCACATCCTCACCACCCCACCGGGCCGAGCCGCGGGCGTAGCATCAGAGGGCCTAGTCGTTGCGCGTCACTGTCATCGGTTCGGGCTACGTCGGACTGGTATCCGGCGCGTGTTTCGCGGATTTCGGCCACCAGGTGGCCTGCATCGACTCTGACGAACGAAAGATCGAGGCGCTCAACAACGCCGTCGTGCCGATCTACGAGCCCGGCCTCGACGAACTGGTCGAGCGAAACCTCTCGGCTGGCCGGCTGACCTTCTCGACCGAGCTCGCTCCGGCGGTGCGCGAGGCGGACGTCGTGATGATCGCCGTCGGCACGCCTTCGCGCCGCGGGAACGGCCACGCGGACCTGACCTTCGTGATGGAGGCGGCCCGGCAGATCGCCGGGGCGCTCGAGGGCTTCACGGTGGTGGTGAACAAGTCGACCGTGCCGGTCGGCGCCGGCGACGAGGTCGAGCGCGTCATGCGCGAAACCAATCCGGACGCCGAGCTCGCCGTCGCCTCCAACCCGGAGTTCCTGCGGGAAGGCTCCGCGATCGACGACTTCAAGCGCCCCGACCGGATCGTGGTCGGCGTCGAGGACGACCGCGCGCGCGCGGCCATGGAGGCCCTCTACCGCCCGCTCTCCCTCAACGTCGCGCCGCTGGTGTTCACCGACCGACGTTCGGCGGAGCTCATCAAATACGCCTCGAACGCGTTCCTCGCGACCAAGATCACCTTCATCAACGAGATCGCCGACCTGTGCGAGAAGGTCGGCGCCAACGTGCAGGAGGTCGCGCGCGGGATCGGCCTCGACAACCGCATCGGGTCGAAGTTCCTGCATGCGGGGCCCGGGTTCGGAGGCTCCTGCTTCCCGAAGGACACGCGGGCGCTCGCCCTCACGGCGCAGGAATACGGCTCGCCGGTCCGGATCGTGGAGACGGTGATTGCGGTCAACGAGGCGCGCCGCGACGCGCTCGCCGGCCGCGTCATCGCGGCCTGCGGCGGTTCGGTCGCGGGCAAGCGGATCGGTCTGCTCGGCCTCGCCTTCAAGCCCAACACGGACGACATGCGCGAGGCCCCGGCGCTCGCGCTGGTGCCGGCGCTGGAGGCGGCGGGAGCGGTGGTGTCGGCCTACGATCCCGAGGCGATCGAGCAGGCGCGGAGCCATCTCCCCAACGTCATCTACGCCGGGCACGCCTATGAGGCGCTCGACGGCGCCCATGCGCTGGTGCTGCTCACCGAATGGGATCAGTTCCGCGCGCTCGACCTCGCGCGGGTCAAGCGGATGCTACGCGA
Organism: Hansschlegelia beijingensis; assembly: GCF_045505405.1. GTDB lineage: Bacteria > Pseudomonadota > Alphaproteobacteria > Rhizobiales > Methylopilaceae > Methylopila > Methylopila beijingensis_A. The sequence continues at coordinate 8,087 of NZ_JBJKEX010000030.1, forward strand.
GCCGGTCGTGGTCGACCTGCGCAACGTCTACGCCCGCGAGGAAATGCAGCGGCACGGCTTCGTCTATCACGGGATCGGCCGGCCGCGCGGCTGAAGACCGCGCGATGCTTCCGTCCGGTTTCCGGACCTGTCTTTTCTTGGGGCTGTCTTGGCGGTTTCCTGGCCCTGGAGTGTGGCCCGCGCGCCACGAGCAGCTTCGAAAACAACATCGAAGAAACCGGATGCTCCCGGAACGCCCATTGCTGCGTTTATCGTCCGAACAAGGGAGCAGGCGGCTCGGGTCTTCCAGAAGAGACCCTAGTGCGACGTGCAAGGCGCCAGGGATCAAGATGAGTTCAGTGTCTCACGTCGTACGAGGCTGCGCCGCGGCCGCGTTGCTCGCGGCGTCGGCGTTGCTGGCGGGCTGCGCCAGCAATCTCGGCTCCGACCCGATCGCGGCCGCGATGTCGACCAGCTACCCCTCCGCACTTCCGGTCCAGTACCGCCGGCAGCAGGTCGTCGATCCGACGGGCGAGAAGCCGGGCACGATCGTGATCGATACGAAGGACAAGTTCCTCTATTTCGTCGAGCCCGACGGCAAGGCGATGCGCTACGGGGTGGGCGTCGGCAAGGAGGGCTTCGGCTGGACCGGCGAGGCCAAGGTCGGCGCCAAGCAGGAGTGGCCGGACTGGATTCCGCCCGCCGAGATGCTCCAGCGCCGCCCGGAACTGCCGCTGCGGATGTCGGGCGGCCCCGAGAACCCGCTCGGCGCCCGGGCGATGTATCTCTACCGCGACGGCAAGGACACGCTGTTCCGCATCCACGGCACGAACGAGCCGCTGACCATCGGCCGCGCGATGTCCTCGGGCTGCATCCGCATGATCAATTTCGACGTGCAGGATCTCTATGAGCGCGTGCCGATCGGCACCAAGGTCGTGGTGCGCTGAGGCGTCTGCGGCCGGCGCGTCGCGAACCGGCTCCGCTCATGAAAGCGCCGCCGACCAGGTGGTCGACGGCGCGAACGCAAGATCAGATTGAAAGACGCTGGTCTAGTGAATCGTGGGCTGCGGTGACTGCAAACGCATCATTTCGTCCTTGATGCGGAGTTTCTTCCGCTTTAGAGACGCGACCCTGACGTCATCGGTGCTCGGGCGCGTCAGTTCGATTTCAATCTCTCGTTCGATCGCTTGATGTTTCTTCTCGAGCTCAGCAATGTGGGACTCGATGGACATAAAGCACGTCTCCCTTTTTTAAGATCGACGTGGCGATGATGTCACGGTCGGCCCCGCCTGTCGAACAGAGATCGCTCTTCGGACCTTCACAGCGCCGTGCCGGGCGCTTGCCGCTCCTGCGGACGGCGGCGATACTCGGGGGCGGAGATCGCGTGCGTGAGAGACAGGCTGACGAATGACGGGGCGGGACGAGGAGACGCGGGCCCAGGAACGAGCGGCCCGGGAGGAGCTCGCCCGCCTTCGTGAGGAGCACCGCGATCTCGACCACGCCATCGACGCGCTCGAGGCGCTGGGCTCCGGCGACCGCCTGCAGGTCCAGCGGCTGAAGAAGCGCAAGCTGAGCCTCAAGGACCGGATCGGCTTCCTGGAAGACCAGCTCACGCCCGACATCATCGCCTGACGCCCGGCGGGTTTGCTTGCCTGCCAAACCGCGGGCGCCTATTGTCGAGCGCTGATCCCCTCTTTCTTTCGGAGCATGCCCAGATGGTCGCGGACAACCGCGCCGAGCCGCCCCCCGTCGCGATCGTGATGGGCAGCCAGTCCGACTGGGCCACGCTCGCGCACGCCGCCGAGACGCTGGACGCGCTCGGGGTGCCCTATTCGGCCAGGATCGTCTCCGCGCACCGGACCCCGGACCGGCTGGTGGCGTTCGCCAAGGGCGCCGAGGCCGAGGGCTTCCGGGTCGTGATCGCCGGCGCCGGAGGCGCGGCGCATCTCCCCGGGATGGTCGCCGCCATGACGGCGCTTCCAGTGTTCGGCGTGCCGGTCCAGTCCAGCACTCTCTCGGGGCTCGACAGCCTGCTGTCGATCGTCCAGATGCCGGCTGGCGTTCCGGTCGGCACCCTGGCGATCGGCCGCTCCGGCGCGGTGAACGCCGCCCTGCTGGCCGCTTCGGTGCTCGCGCTCTCCGACCGCGAGCTCGCCGGGCGCCTGGCCGGATGGCGGCGCGCCCAGACCGACGGCGTCGCCGAGACCCCTTCCGGGAGCGCCTGAACATGACCTCCCGCATTCTCGCCCCCGGCGACACGATCGGCATCCTGGGCGGCGGCCAGCTCGGCCGCATGATCGCGCTCGCGGCCGCCCCGCTCGGGCTGAAGACCCACATCTATGCGCCGGACCCCAAGAGCCCGGCCTTCGACGTCGCGACCGAGCGCACGGTGGCGGCCTATGAGGACGAGGCCGCGCTCGCGCTGTTCGCCGACAGCGTCGACGTCGTGACCTATGAATTCGAGAACGTGCCGGCCGCGACCGCGCAGCTCGTCGCGCAGTACCGCCCGCTGTTTCCGGACGCCCGCGCGCTCGCGACCACGCAGGACCGCCTGCTCGAGAAGACCTTCGTCCGCGATCTCGGCATCCCGACCCCGGCCTTCGCGCCGGTCGACGACCGCGCCAGCATGGCGGCGGCCGTCGGGGCCATCGGCCGGCCGGCAGTGCTGAAGACGCGCCGCTTCGGCTATGACGGCAAAGGCCAGGTGCTGGTGCGCGAGGGGCTCGGCCTCGACGCCGCGCTCGCGATGATGAACGGCCAGCCCGCCATTCTCGAGGCCTTCGTGCATTTCCGCGCCGAGGTCTCGGTGATCGCCGCGCGCGGCCGCGACGGGACGTTCGCGGCCTACGACGTAGTCGAGAACCGCCATGAGAACCACGTCCTGCGCACATCGGAAGCCCCTGCCGACGTCAAGCCGGAGACCACCGCCTCCGCGGTCGCGATCGCGCGCAAGATCGCGGAGGCGCTCGACTATGTCGGCGTGCTGGGGGTCGAGCTGTTCCTCGTCGACGGCCCGGCCGGCGAGCGGGTCGTGGTCAACGAGATCGCGCCGCGGGTGCACAACTCCGGCCACTGGACGATCGAGGGCGCGCTGACGAGCCAGTTCGAGCAGCACGTCCGGGCGATCGCCGGGTGGCCGCTCGGGGCGACCGACACGCGCGGCCGGGTGACGATGACGAACCTGCTCGGCGCCGAGGCGAACGACTGGCGCGCCCTGCTGGCGGAGCCTGGCGCCGCGCTTCACCTCTACGGCAAGTCCGAGCCTGCGCCGGGCCGCAAGATGGGCCATGTCACGCGGGTAAAAAGCTGAAGCTCAGGCGTCTTCGGAGGGCCTTGCGGAAATCGCATGGCCGCCCCACACGCCCGCGTGACAAGCCCCAAGGTCTTTGCTAGTTTCCTTCGCAGACGGCGGCCCGCGCCAATGCGGGCGCGCTGTTTTTTGTTTTCCGCGTCCGCGCAGGCGGACCTCTGTTTCGCCGATCCCGAAACGCCCAGACGAGGCACGACGTGCAGGTTCTCGTTCGCGACAATAATGTCGACCAGGCCCTCAAGGCCCTCAAGAAGAAGATGCAGCGCGAAGGCATTTTTCGCGAGATGAAGCTGCGCGGCCATTACGAGAAGCCGTCGGAGAAGCGCGCCCGCGAGGCCGCCGAAGCCGTCCGCCGCGCCCGGAAGCTGGCCCGCAAGCGCGCCCAGCGCGAGGGCCTGCTTCCCATGAAGAAGAAGTGATTCGCTGAACGCTTCGGCGGACGCGGCGCTTAGGCCGAGGGCCGCTCGCCGGGTTCGCGCAGTGCGCCCGTCAGGCCACGCCGGCGGGCGTTTTTGCGTCTCCGTGTCTGTTGCGACGCGACGGCGGGCCGGACGCGCCCTAGAATCGCATTGCCGCCGCAATCGCCTTGTCTGACGGGCCTTCAGGCGGCGCACAGAAGGCGGGACAGGCTATGGGACGGGGCAGCGCTTCACGAACGTTGGGCGGATTGGCGGGGCTGGCCCTCGCGACGCTCGGCCTCGCGGCTTGCGACACCGTCGGCTCGGGCTCCGGCTCGCGCTCGATCGACCCGGACGTCTACGCCGCCCGCCAGACGGACCTCGGCTCGCTGACCCAGGTGGTCAACAACAACCCGAGCGACCCCGAAGCCTGGAACATGCGCGGCTCCGCCTATGCGCGGCTCGGCCAGTACGACAGCGCGATCGGCGACTTCAACCGCGCGATCCAGCTGAACGGCTCCTTCGCGAAGGCCTACGCCAACCGCGCCCTCGCCTACCGTTCGCAGAACAACATGAGCGCCGCGCTCGCCGACTACAATCGCGCGATCCAGGCCGATTCGAACTACAGCCCCGCCTATGTGGGCCGCGGCAATCTCTACCGGCAGACCGGCCGCCTCGACGCCGCGGTCGCGGATTACGATCAGGCGATCCAGCTCGATCCGAACAACGCGCAGGCCTGGCACAATCGCGGGCTGGTGCATCAGTCGCAGGGCCGACAGGACGAGGCGATCGACGACTTCACCAAGGCGACGGCGATCTCGGTGACCGCCGCGGAGCCTTATGTCGGGCGCGGGATGAGCTATCTGGCGCAGGGCGACGACAAGGCCGCGCTCGACGATTTCAACACCGCCCGCACGCTCAACCCGAAATATATCGACGCCTGGATCGGCCGCGGCATGGCGTTCGAGAAGCGCAACGAGCTGGGCAACGCCCGCGCGGCCTACGCGCAGGCGCTCAACATCGACGGCAAGGATCCGCGCGCCACGGCCGGCTTCGAGCGGGTCGGCGGCCGTCGCGGCGAAACCTACAGCGAGCAGTAAGGCAGGAGCATCGATGGCCCGTCGACCGATCGACCCGCGCGCAGCCGCCGAAGCCGCGTTCCGGCCAAAGGCGCCGCCCGCGCCCGCTCCGGAGCGCAAGCAGGGCGTTCCGGGAGCGCGCGAGATGGTGACGCTGCGCATCGACTCCGACGTGCTCGAGCTGTTCCAGTCCGACGGCGCGGGCTGGCAGGACCGCATCAACGACACGCTCCGCGAGGCGGTGCGCGGACGGCTCACGGCGGCCTCCGGCGGGGGCGCGATCCCGGTCGACCAGCTGACGAGCGAGAACGATGACGGCGCGGGCTGAGGCGGCCCGCATGGCGTCCCACGCTCCGGCGCACGACATGACGCCGGCCGGTTGGCGGCTCACGCTGCCGCTGGCGAACCTCCGCGGCGAGGAGCGGGCGAAGGCGGGCTCATGGGCCGCCGCGATCGCGGACAAGGCCGCGGCCAGGCGCGCGATCCCCTATGGCTCCTCGGTGCCGAGCGCGCCCCTGCGGCCGCTATCGGCCGAGGAGCTCCGCCGCCTCGGCGTCGCTCCCGGCGAGGTCAGGAAGATCTGAGCGACAGCCTCAGCGGTCGGGTTGCGCGATGCGCGGGTGGATGACCCGGTCCCCGGGCTTCAGCCCGATGCGCTCGGCGGCGCCGGCCACGAGCTCCACGACATATCTCACCGGGCCTTCCGAGGGGATGACGCGGGTCGACAGCGGCTGCGTCGCCCGTTCGACGCGCCTCACCCGGCCGTCCGCGGTGACGAACACCATGTCCAGGGACAGGTAGGTGTTCTGCATCCACATGGCGATCTCGTCCGACTTGCCGAAGTCGAACAGCATGCCGTGATCCGCCGGCATCGACCGGCGGTACATCAGGCCGACCTCGCGCTCCTCCGGCGTGACGGCGACCTCGACCATGAACGTATGGGGGCCGGACGCGGTCTCGAAGGTCAGTTTTTCGAGGGGAGAGGCCCGGCCGGGGCTGACGCCGCAGACAAGCAGAGCGAAGGCGAGCGCGATCCGCGCCAGCATTTGCGTCGTCATGCGGATTCCCGTGGAGGCGCGGTCAGTGCGAGGACGGGCCGCCGCCCGGCCCGTCCGGCCGGACCTCCGCGGCCATCAGGCCCTTCGGCCCCGGGCCATAGCGGACGAACACCTTCTGCCCGGGCCGCAGCTCCATGATGCCGAACCGGCGGAGCGTCTCCATGTGGACGAAGATGTCGGGCGAGCCGTCGCCGCGCGTCAGGAAGCCGAAGCCGCGCAGCCGGTTGAACCATTTCACCTCGACCAGCTCCAGCGAGCTGGTCGGCGTCACCGAGACGTGGGTTCGCGGCGGGGGAAGCTCGCCGGGGTGAAGCGCCGTGCTGTCGTCGATCGACAGCACCCGGAACGCCTGGGCGCCCTTGGGCCGAAGCTGCGCCTCGCAGACGATGCGGGCGCCCTCATTGGCGGTCTGGAAGCCGTCGCGGCGCATGCAGGTGACGTGCAGCAGGACGTCGGGTCCGCCATTGTCGGGCACGATGAAGCCGTATCCCTTGGCCACATCGAACCACTTGATGGTGCCAGAGACCTCGTACAGATCGATGGGAACCGCCTCGGACGGAGCGTCTGAACGCTCCATCGCTCCGGGGGAACCACTCCTCGCCCTGTCAGCACCCATTACAACCGCCCGCCCGGAAACACCGCGTGACGAAAGCCGCCGCCTCGACTCCATCAAACCCAACGATACCACCCGGCGGGTTGGGGGGAAGCGAAAAATGGCCCAATCAAGGCGTCGCGTCCATGCACAGGGCGAAGAGGCGGTTAAACCGGAGGTCGAAATTTCCGCGGAGACGGTCCGCCGCGCCTCTCTTGCGCTTGGCGTTTCGGCCTATAGCTAGCCGCGCCGGAAGCCGGAGAACGCCTTCATGAAATATCTCCACACCATGGTGCGCGTGAGCGACGTGGACGCCTCGCTCGATTTCTACTGCGCGAAGCTCGGGCTGGAGGAGGTCCGCCGGACCGAGAGCCCGCAAGGACGCTTCACGCTGATCTTCCTGGCCGCGCCCGGGCAGCCCGACGCCCAGATCGAGCTGACCTACAACTGGGACCCCGAGGTCTATGGCGAAGGCCGGAACTTCGGCCACCTCGCCTATGAGGTCGAGGACATCTACGCCGCCTGCGAGCGCCTGATGGCGGCCGGCGTCACGATCAACCGGCCCCCGCGCGACGGCCGCATGGCGTTCGTGCGCTCGCCCGACAACATCTCGATCGAACTGCTGCAGGCGGGACCGGCCAAGCCGCCGGCCGAGCCCTGGGCCTCCATGCCCAACACCGGCAAATGGTGAGCCGCGGCGGCTACTGACGCGGAGCCGGCGGCGAGGACGGCGTGACGATTCCGGCCTTCCGCCACGGGCTGCGGCCGAGGCCGAAGCGCTCGAGCCGGTCCAGCAAGCCCCAGAACAGCGGCGCCTGACGCCCGCGCAGCGGGCCGAGCGACCAGATGTCGAGCCCGGTCCAGGGCAGGAACGGATTGCGCCGCGAATAGGCCCAGATCTCGACCCGCGTCGACGGCCGCTCGCTCTTGCCTCGGGCGTGGAAGCCCGAGGTGTCGCCTACGATTAGCGTGTTCGCCGGCACCGCGAACTTGCGCGGCTCCGGCAGCCGCATCCGCTTGAGGTCGCCCGGGCCGACGCGGAAGGAGCCGCGGGCGGAGAGCCGGTCGAGCGAGGAGGCGCGGACGCTCATCCGCTTCTCCCAGGCGAGCTTTCGCGGCGTCGGCCGATGCGACCCCGGCACGTAGACGAACGGGCCCAGATCCTCCTCGACGTCGTGCAGGAACAGCCACGCCTTCATCGTGGGATGGAAGCAGTCCGCGTGTACGGCCGTCTGCGGATCGGTCGAGGAGCGGTCCACCTGCGCGAACACGGTCTGGACGTAGATGATCGGCTCGACGTCGAAGCTCGCGACGTAGCGCAGCAGGCTCTGGAACTCCGGCCGCCGCACGAGCGCCGCGCAGGCCGGAAGGTCCTTGAGCGCCTCCGGATCCAGCGCGATCCGCCGCGTGACGGCGTCGCCCTGCTTCATCTCGCGAGCCGGGACGCGGGCGGTCTCGAGCTCGGCGACGAGCGCGCGAAACGCGTCCGGCGGGAGAAAATCGTTCTTCATGATGAAGCCGTCGCGCGCGAACGCCCGGCGGTCGCCTTCCGCGACCCGCGAGGCCAAGCGCGCGCGGCGCTTCTCGGCCATCCGGTAGGCCAGCCGCACGCGCCACACATGCAGGCCCCGGCGATTAAGCTTCTCGCTGCCCAGGATGCCGTTGTCGCAGAACGACTTGGCCCCGGTGAAGATTTGCGCCGCCCACAGCGGAGCGAGCAGCCAGCGCAGTCCTGTCATTCGCACGTCCCGTCCGAGCCCAACGTCGCCGCGGAACCTACCCGCTCCCACAGCCGGTGTCTTCCGGCCGGGCGGCCCGCGCTTCGCCGCTCGAGGTCGCGGGCCAACTCGTGCGTCAGAATGTCGCACGGCACGTGTCGGCGACAGTGGCGGGGGGCCCAGTTCGCCGATCCCGCCCTATGTGCCGTGGAGGAATCGGCAAGAGGTTGGCCAGCTTACAATAAAATCCCGGCGCCGAGCGCCGCCCCGGCGCCCTCTATTCGATTTCTCGACCTGGTCTTGACCTGCCCTCGTGCGGTCACGGCGGGAGTTAACGTGTCTTTCTGTGGGGCGCCGCCCGCCCTCGACTTTTGCGGCGCCGCGGCGTCATCAGTATTCCCAACGTGAGACAACACTACTTCATTCAGATCGTCTGGCCTCGAATGCGAATATATAGTTAACGCGACGTAAACGAGGGAGTGAGAATTGGCCGCCCCTTTCAGAGAGGTAAACAGAACGTTAATATCGCTGGGACGGACGCTCTGCGGTTGTCAGTTGGGTTGGGTGAGTTCGCAATGTCGGTGTCGATGAGCCTCCCTGAAGGTCGCCCTTTCGTGAGCCTTGACCGAGCGCGCGCCAAGCTGCGCGCGGCGCTCGGCGCGACGTCGGCGGCTCGCCAGCCCGCCCGTCCCGCGCTGGACGAGATCGGCTACGACGAGATCGAGGTCGAGCTCGACCCCGCGCAGAGCGCCTGCTGGTGCTGGATGAACCCCGTCGGCGCGCCGAGCTTCACCCCCGGCCTGCTACGCGACATCTCTGCGCATCAGCTGGCGATCCGCGAGGCGTTCGCCGAGGCCGCGCCCGAGGAGCCGCCGCTGAAATACTGGGTGCTCGCGTCCCGCCTGCCCGGCATGTTCAACCTCGGCGGAGACCTCGACCTGTTCCGGGGCTGGATCCGCGCGCAGGATCGCGAAGGGCTGCGGGACTACGCGCGCGCCTGCATCGACGTGCTGCACGAGAACGCGATCGGCTTCGACCAGTCCGTCATCACCGTCGCGCTGGTCCAGGGAGACGCGCTCGGCGGAGGGTTCGAGGCGGCCCTGTCCTGCGACATGATCGTCGCGGAGCGCGGCGCCAAGTTCGGGCTGCCGGAGATCCTGTTCAACCTGTTTCCGGGCATGGGGGCCTACAGCCTGCTCGCCCGCCGGGTCGGCATGGCGGAGGCCGAGAAGATCATCGCGAGCGGCAAGCTCTACTCGGCGGAAGAGCTTCACGAGCGCGGGCTCGTGCAGGCGCTGGCGGAGCCGGGCGACGGCGTCGCGGAGACGCACCGCCTGCTGAGCCGCAACCTGCGGCGGCACAACGGCCTCTCCGCCCTGTTCCGGGCCGGCCGGCGGGTGGCGCCCCTGCTCTATGACGAACTGCGCGACATCACCGACATTTGGGTGGACGCCGCCTTGCAGATCGAGGAGTCGGACCTTCGCAAGATGGGCCGGTTGACCGCCGCGCAGGATCGCCGGCTCCAGACCGGCGGCTCGCTCGCCGCCGAGTAGCCCGGAGGGCTAGCCGCCCTCCCCCTGCCGCTCCTCGCGGTCCGGGAATTGCCGCAGCAGCGTCTTGCGGACCCTGTCGAACTCCGCCTCCAGCCGGGTGACGCGCTCTGCGCCATGTGCGGCCAGTTCGCGCGCGTCGAAATTCCGGCACGACAGACAGATCTCGTAGATGCCGCGCGCCCCGATATTCGCGGCGCCGCTGCGCAGCGCGTGAGCCTGCTCGCGAAAAGCGGCCGGTTCGCCATGCCGAACCGCCTCATGCAGCGCCTTGAGCACGCCGGCGGCCTCGCCGATGAACTCGCCCACGAGATCGCCGACGAACTCCTTGCCGCCGAGGTCCTCGAGGTCGGAGAGCGTCCGCTTGTCGACCACCGCCCGGCGTGCGGGGCGGAAGTTCGGATGCGCCGCAATGTTGGCGACGAGCTCGTCATCGACGGGGTGGAGCGGCTCCGCCGCGGTCGCCTCGGCCTCGGCGGTCGCATGGCCGGGCGCGCCGGCCGTGACCTCGTCGATGATGGCGAGCAGCCGGTCCGGCTCGATCGGCTTCGTCAGGCAGGCGTCCATCCCGGCTTCGAGGCAGCGCTCGCGCGCCGCCGGTGTGGCGTCCGCCGTCAGCGCAACGATCGGCGTCCTGGCCTTCCCGATCGAGGCGAAGCGGTAGAGCTTGGCGCACTCGATGCCGTCGAGGACCGGCATGTTGACGTCCATCAGCACCAGGTCGAACTGCCGCTCTGTCAGCGCGTCCAGCGCAAGTTCGCCATTGTCCGCGATGCGCACCTCGTGGCCCGCGCGCTCGAGGATCTTGGTGATGACCTTCTGGTTGGTGCGGTTGTCCTCGGCGACCAGGATCGCGAGCCGGCGCTCGGCGCGCTTCACCTCCCCGGCGACGCGACGGGCGCCCAGCCGTCCGCCCGAGCCCGCGCTTGCGGCCCGGACCATCGCGGCGAGCTCGGCCGAACGCTTAATTATGTTGATCCAGACGATGAATTTTCGAGCTGGTGTTGCGGCCCAAGCTAGCTTTTTTTCATCGAACAATCCTTTTCAGCCGGT
>NZ_JBJKEX010000310.1:0-3678 GCF_045505405.1 Hansschlegelia beijingensis
CCGCCTTGGTCAGCCGCAGCGGCGCGCGCGCGAACTCCGCGTAGTGCTCGCCGACGGAGCGCCGGCCGAGCCCCAGATAGGCCTGTGACGGGCCGGGCAGTCCCTCGATCAGCGGGCGATCCGCGAAGGCGAGCCCGTCGAGCCGCCGGAAGAAGCTGGCGTCGCCGAGGAACTGGGCGTCTTCCTGCCGGGTCACGTCACGGAACAGCTCTCCGCTCGTGGCCTCTCCCTCGGCGAGGCGATCGAGCGTGCGCTCCTCCGTCAGCGTAAGACCCCGCACAGGATCCGGCAGCTCCGCGAGCAGCCGCCTCAGCGCCGGCCCGAGATGCGGCAGCGCTTCGACGTCGCGCTCGGCGAGCCGCGCGAGCGCATGCGGGGTCGGAGAGGTGAATGCGCCCCACGCCTCGCCGGCGAGCGCGAGCTGCTCCTCCGTCACCGGCTGAGCGGAGCCCGCGAGGCGGCGCATGGCGTCGGCCGGCTGCCGGCCGAGATAGTCGTCCGCCTGCACGAGATAGAGCCCATCGAGCCGCCGCTCGGACCGGAAGAAATCGAGGATCTGCAGGAGCTGCAGCTGGTCGTAGAGGTCGTGCTCCAGCCAGATCTCGATCCGCCCGAAACAGGCGTGACGGCGAACGGTCGCGTCGCGTTCGCGGAACTCCGCGCCCACCTCGTCCGACGAGAGCCCCAGGTCGGCCGCGATGAAGGCGGCGCGGATCGCGGACAGCCGCTCCAGGCCGCTGATCGCCGGCACCGGGCCGTCATGCAGAACGTCCCGCCATGGAAGAATCGAGCGGGCGATCCCGGCCTCCTCGAGCCGCGCGGCCGCACTGTCGCCATTGGTGATGACGAGCGTGTCGGTCCGGCTGGCGCCGTCAGTCTTCTGGGCCTTCATGGGGCAGTCTCCCGGCGGCGGATCTGGTGTCCGGCGGCCGCGAATCTTTCTGCTTCGTGGGGCGTTTCCGGGGCGGCGCGCTCACGAATCCGGGGGCTCAAGCGCTTCTCGGCGCGAGGCGCCGTTCGGCCCGGCGCCGCGACGGATTCGGGTCCCCGAAAGCCGCATTTGCGCCGCTTCCGTGAACTTCACCCGCGACCGCGGTACGGCGGGACGCCCTGGTCGGGAATCCACAGACCCGCCGGAGCGGGACCCGTCTGCCAGAACACGTCGATCGGAATGCCGCCGCGCGGATACCAGTACCCGCCGATCCGCAGCCAGCGCGGCGCGATCGCGGCGACGAGCCGCTTGCCGATCGCCACCGTGCAGTCCTCATGGAAGGCCCCGTGGTTCCGGAACGCGCCGAGGAACAGCTTCAGCGCCTTCGATTCGACGAGCCAGTCGCCCGGCACATAGTCGATCACCAGATGCGCGAAGTCCGGCTGTCCCGTCACGGGGCAGAGCGAGGTGAACTCCGGCGCGACGAAGCGGGTGACGTAGTCCGTGTCGGCGTGCGGGTTCGGCACCCGGTCGAGCTGGGCTTCGTCGGGCGATGTCGGCAGCGGCGTCTGCTTGCCGAGCTGAAGATCGGTCATCTGCGTTCCCGGGAGTGTCATTCGGCGCAAGCCGCCTGTCCGGGGGTCCGGAGAAGGCGGCGTCTACGACGGATGTAGCGTCGCAGCCGGCGTTCCGCGACTTTCACGTGTCGCATGGTTCCTTTAGAGGTGCGGTGCCGTCCACCCGAACCCGGAGCCCTGCGCCCATGACCGCCATCGTCGACATCGTCGCCCGCGAAATCCTGGACAGCCGCGGCAACCCGACCGTCGAGGTGGACGTCACGCTCGAGGACGGCTCGCTCGGCCGCGCCGCGGTTCCCTCCGGCGCCTCGACCGGCGCGCATGAGGCCGTGGAGCTGCGCGACGGCGACAAGAAGCGCTATGGCGGCAAGGGCGTGACCAAGGCGGTCGACGCGGTCAATGGCGAGATCTTCGACGCGATCGGCGGCTTCGACGCCGAGGAGCAGGTCCAGATCGACGAGACGCTGATCGCGCTCGACGGCACGCCGAACAAGGAGCGTCTCGGCGCCAACGCCATCCTGGGCGTGTCGCTGGCGGTCGCCAAGGCGGCGGCGGCGGCGAGCGCGGCGCCGCTCTATCGCTATGTCGGCGGGACCTCGGCGCGCGTGCTGCCCGTGCCGATGATGAACATCGTCAATGGCGGGGCGCACGCCGACAATCCTATCGACTTCCAGGAATTCATGATCATGCCGGTCGGCGCGGAGAGCTTCTCCGAGGCGCTGAGGACCGGCGCCGAGATCTTCCACGTGCTGAAGAAGCAGCTCAAGGACGCCGGCCACAACACCAATGTGGGCGACGAGGGCGGCTTCGCGCCGAACCTTAAGTCGGCCGAGGAGGCGCTCGGCTTCGTCATGAAGGCGATCGAGACGGCCGGCTACAGGCCGGGCGAGGACGTCTTCCTGGCGCTCGACTGCGCCTCGACCGAGTTCTTCAAGGGCGGCAAGTACGTCTACGAGGGGGAGGGCGCGACGCGCGACCCGCAGGCGCAGGCGCGCTACCTCGCCGACCTCGTCTCCAAGTACCCGATCGCCTCGATCGAGGACGGCATGGCGGAGGACGACTGGGAGGGCTGGAAGGCCGTCACCGAGCTCTGCGGGAGCAAGACCCAGCTCGTCGGCGACGACCTGTTCGTCACGAACGTGGCGCGGCTTTCGGACGGCATCCGGCAGGGGGTCGCCAATTCGATCCTGGTCAAGGTCAACCAGATCGGCTCGCTCACCGAAACGCTCGCCGCGGTCGATATGGCCCACCGCGCCGGCTACACGGCGGTGATGAGCCACCGCTCGGGCGAGACCGAGGACTCCACCATCGCGGACCTCGCCGTCGCGACCAATTGCGGGCAGATCAAGACCGGCTCGCTCGCCCGCTCCGACCGGGTCGCCAAGTACAACCAGCTGCTGAGGATCGAGCAGGAGCTCGGCGTGACCGCGAGATACGCCGGCAGGGCGGCCCTGAAGGCGCTGGCCTGAGGCGCCGCCGGTCTTCTCCGCGACATAGACGCCGCCGGGCGCCGGCGCCATCTTGGCTCCATGCAGTGGACTGACGACGGCCTGATCCTCGGCGTGCGGCGGCACGGCGAGACCTCCGTGGTGCTGGAGCTCTTCACCCGCGCGCACGGTCGGCATCTGGGGCTGGTGAGAGGAGGCCGCTCGCGCGAACAGCGCCCGACGCTCCAGCCCGGAAACACCGTGCGGGCGACGTGGCGGGCGCGACTCGAGGACAATCTCGGCGCTCTCGTGGTCGAGCCGCTGTCTGCGCGAGCCGGGCGGCTGATGGAGCGAGCCGACGCCCTGCACGGCGTCGGGCACCTCGGCGGGCTCCTGCGCCTCATTCCCGAGCGCGACCCGCACGAGGCGCTGTACGAAGCGGCGGAGGTGGTGGCCGATCATCTGGACGACCCGACCAGCGCGCCGGCCCTTCTGGTCCGGCTGGAGCTCGCGGTGCTCAGCGAGCTCGGCTTCGGCCTCGACCTCTCCTGCTGCGCCGCGACCGGCGGCGTCGAGGACCTGATCTATGTCTCACCAAAGTCCGGCCGCGCCGTCGGCCGCGAGGCGGGCGCGCCCTATGCGGAGAAGCTGTTCGCGCTGCCGCCCTTCCTGGTGGCCGGCGGCGCGAACGTCCACACGGTATGGTGGACCGGCGCCATGTTGCCCGTGATGGTCGAGGGAT
>NZ_JBJKEX010000311.1:0-3678 GCF_045505405.1 Hansschlegelia beijingensis
GCGCCAGGGCGGCGCGCTTGATCATGCCGCCGGAAAGCTCGGAGGGGAACCGGTCGCCGGCGTCCTGCTTCAGCCCGACCCCGATCCGGCGACGCCGAAACCGGAATCCGCAAGCCTCCGCGAGGCAGGGTCCGTGTCGGGGCTGTTCGCCGAGCGCCACGTTCTGCTCGTGGAGGACGATTTCCTGCTCGCGCGTGAGATGAAGCGCGCGCTCGAGGCGCGCGGCGCCGTGGTGCTGGGGCCTGTGGCGCAGGACCGGGAGGCCGCGAGGCTCATCAAGGCCGCGGCCCGGCTCGACTTCGCCCTGCTGGACCTCGACCTCGACGGCCGCAGCGTGGCCCCGATCGCGATGGCGCTGCGCGAGCGCGGCGTGCGGATGGTGGTGGTCACCGGCTGCGACGTGACGGCCCTGCCGGCGCCGTTGCAGGACGTGCCTGTGTGCCAGAAGCCCGCCACGATCGAGCAGATCGAGACCGCCCTGTCGCGGATCGGGTGACGGGGCGCGGGCGTCCGGACCCTGCGCCGCCGGGGAGCAGGGTTGTTCCAACCGGTCATCCGCGCGAAGGACCCGCAGGCTAATATCCCGAGACGGTCAAGGCGGCGGCCGATCTGCGCTCAGGCGTGGGCGTGCGGGTCGCGGCCGGGACGGCGGCGCTCGCCGGTCGGATGGAGACATATATGGACGAGGGCGGCGCCGACGGCTTCATGCCGGCCAGGCCGGGACGCTTCGAAGCTTTCCCGCCAGAACCGCGGCGGCGAGGGCGGCTTCGGGCCGCCGACGAGGGCGCGACCTTGCTCGAAAACCTGCTTCGCTCATGAGCGGCCCGGCGACAGACGCGGCGCAGAAGCCGCCTGCGACCTCGGTCGTCGAGGACTTCAAGGCCGCGTTCCGGCGGCTCGCCTCCGGCGTCTGCGTGGTCACGTTCAAGCGCGGAGAGGATCTTCATGGCTTCACCGCGACCTCGGTGACGTCGATATCGGCCGACCCTCCGATGCTGCTGTTCTGCGTCTCCCGGCGCAGCGACAGCTTCGACAGCATGGTCCCGGGCGCGAGGATCGGCGTGTCCGTGCTGTCGGAGGAGCAACGTGGGCTGTCGGACGCCTTCGCGAGCAAGGTCTTGCCCGGGCGCTACCGGCATATCCCGAGCTCACGGCTCGGCGGCGCGCCTGTGCTGCGGGACGCGCTCGCGCGGATCTCGGCCGTCGTGGTCCAAATCGTGCCGGCGGGCGACAACATCGTGGTGTTCTGCGAGGTCGAGGCCGCCGAGCCCGGCCGTCCGGGGCGGCCGCTCCTCTACGGCGAGGGCGGCTACCTGGCGGCCGATCGGGAGCCTGCGGCCTGAGAGGCGATCCGGGGCGCCGCACCGTCCGATCGGTGATATGGTCTGGAGCCGATCCAGGGCCGCGACGAGCAAGGGCGGCCGGGGCCGGCAGGTCGCCGCGATCCTCCCCGCCCGCGGCCGCCGCCCCACCGCGGGCGAAGGAGGCAGATCATGACCGACCGTCCGGACGTCGCGACGTTCTTCGACCCTGCGACGAACACCTTCTCCTATGTGGTCCGGGACCCGGCGAGCGACGCCTGCGCGATCGTCGATAGCGTGCTGGACTTCGACTATGCGTCGGGCCGCGTCAGCCACGCTTCGGCCGACGCCGTCATCGCGCATGTGCGCGACCGCGGGCTCAAGGTCGCGTGGCTGCTCGAGACCCACGTGCACGCGGATCACCTCTCGGCCGCGCCCTACATCCAGCGGGCGCTCGGGGGGCAGGTCGCGATCGGCGCCGGCATTCGGGTCGTTCAGGAGACTTTCGGCAAGGTCTTCAACGAGGGCAGCGAGTTCCAGCGCGACGGCTCGCAGTTCGACCGCCTGTTCGAGGATGGCGACACGTTCCGCATCGGCGCCCTGGAGGGGCGCGTCATGCACACGCCTGGCCACACCCCCGCCTGCGTCACCTATGTGATCGGCGACGCGGCCTTCGTGGGCGACACGCTGTTCATGCCCGACGGGGGCACGGCGCGCGCGGATTTCCCGGGCGGCGACGCCCGGGCGCTGTTCCGGTCGATCAGGAAGGTCCTCGAGCTGCCGCCCGAGACGCGCCTGTTCATGTGCCACGACTATGGCCCGAACGGACGCGAGATCCGCAGCGAGACCACGGTCGCCGACGAGCGCGCCTACAACATCCATGTGCGCGATGGCGTGACAGAGGATGCGTTCGTGGCGATGCGCACCGCGCGCGACGCCACGCTGCCCATGCCGAAGCTGATCATCCCGTCGCTCCAGGTTAACATGAGGGCAGGGGAGCTCCCCCAGCCCGAGAGCAATGGCAAGCGCTACCTCAAGGTCCCGCTCGACGGCCTGTGACGACGAGCGCGCCGCCCGGGGACCGGCTCACATCCAGCGACGAGGCGCCTTCCTGGTCGACACCCAGATGATCGGCACGACGGACAGCAGGATGCCGCTGACCAGCGCCCCGACCGCGATCAGCCCGCGACTGGAGATCTCGATCTCCGCCTCCGAAGAGAAAGGTCCGCAGCGCAGCTTCAGGGACGCCCTGTGCGGCTCGGTGCGGCGGACGGGAAGCTGAGTGTCTGACATATGCGATCTCCTTCGCTGCTAAGGCGCAGCGAAGGGCGTCGGTTCCCCATTACGGGGGGCCATAGCGGGGCGCCGGGAGCCGCGGCGGACGCGCCCCCGGGGCCGGGCGTCAGTTCAGTCCTTGAGGACGACGTTCGGGATGTTCTTCTCGGTCTGGTCGATGACGAGCAGCTTGACCGGGTCCGGCCCGACGCTGGCGCCGCGGTGCCATTGGCCGATGGCTTCGAGCAGGAAGTCTCCCGTCTTGAAGATCGTCGTCTGGCCCGTGACCGAGTTCGTGACGCTGAGCGTGCCCGCAAGCACATAAGCGTAGCGGGGATAGGGGTGCTCGTGCCACGGCAGCACCGCGCCGGGCTGGATGTCATAGGTGGAGACGGAGACCTGGACGTCCTTCTGCGGCAGCGTGATCGGCTGGCCGCTCGAGGTCTCGGACGTCGTCATCAGCGGCGTGACGACGATCGGCTTCTGTTCCGCGAGCGCTCCGCCGGACGAGGCGAGGACGAGGGCTCCCGCACAGGCGGCGCGCATCAGAAACTGCATGTCGATCTCCAACCATGACGTCGCGCACGAAGGATGGCGACCGGAGCAGGTCCCCGGAGCGCCGCCAGCCGCGGCTCCTCGTCGAACCGCCGCGCGACGTTACACGGAAAGCGCGCCCGCGCGACGCCCGGATCTGACGGCGTCCTCCGGGGCAGGCGGAAGTTATCCGGGCGGGCGGGGCGGCCCGGAGAGTGCCGGTCGCGGTTGTTCCTGGCCGGTGATAGCGGCAGCCCGGCTGCCGGCCACAAAAGCGACCTCGGAAACGACGAAAGCCGCGGAGCGATCCGCGGCTTTCGTCGTTTGAAGAACTGGAGCGGGCGAAGGGATTCGAACCCTCGACCCCAACCTTGGCAAGGTTGTGCTCTACCCCTGAGCTACACCCGCTTGAAGTCCGTCCCGCGGGTGGGTGCCCCGCGAGACGCGCTCTATGCCGCAACGCGATCGGGATTGCAAGACGGATTTGTCGGCGACCGCGAGCCGCGACGGCGGGGCGCGGGGGACGGCCTACGGCCGCAGGCGCTCCGGCCTTTTCGGGGAGCCCCCG
>NZ_JBJKEX010000312.1:0-3647 GCF_045505405.1 Hansschlegelia beijingensis
CAGCAGGGCGAGCCCGCGGCTGTCGGTCGACGAGCCCATCCGGCCGACCGTCTTGTCTCCCGCGGTGACCGCGGCCCCGACTTCCGGCGGCAAGCCGTCCAGCAGCACCGGGGTCACGCGCGTGCGCGCGGTGCCGCGGTGCTCCATCCGGCTGACCACCTCCTGCCCGACATAGCAGCCCTTCTTGAAGTTCACCCCGTTGAGCTGGTCGAGGCAGGCCTCGTGCGGGAAGGCGTCGCCATAGACGAAGTCGAGCCCGCCCTGAGGCGCGCCGAGCGCGATGCGGTGCGCGTGCCAGTGTTCGGCGCTGGACGGAGTGACGCCGTCGGGAAGCCCCGCGCCGGCCGGAAGATAAGCGCGGCGGCCGAGCGCGGGGAGGCGCGGGTCGGAGACGATATCGGCGTCGACATGCGGAAGCAGGCCGTCGCCCCACAGCACGGCGACCTGCGACCTGTCGCTCACATCCTCGATCTCGATCTTCGAGCGGAGCCGGTAAAGCGCGAGCCTGCGCGTCAGGTCGGAGATCAGGTGAGCCGGCGCGTCGAGCCGGAACCCGCCGGCGATCGGCGACGCCAGCATGTCGACGATGATCTTGCCTTGCGGCGTCAGCAGCGCCGCATAGGCGGCGTGGCCGGGCTCGAGCCCTGAGACGTTGTTGGTCAGCAGGTTGTCCAGGAACGCTCCGGCCGTAGGTCCGGTGACATGGAGCAGTCCGCGTGAGTCCAGCAAAGCGCCGCGCATCCGGCTTCTCCGTCCGTGTTGCCATCCGCCCCCCGCGAAGGTAGCCACGCGGCTGACCGGCCTCAAGCCGATCCTGCGCAGGAGGTTTCACAATGGCCGAGACTTTCGACCTCATTCTGCGGGGCGGCGTCGTCGTGAACCAGGACGGCGAGCACCCCGCCGACATCGGCGTGCGCGGCGGCCGCATCGCGCTGATCGGCGATCTCGGGCGGGCCGACGCGGGCGAGATCGTCGACTGCGCGGGGCTGCACGTCCTGCCCGGCGTAATCGACACGCAGGTTCATTTCCGGGAGCCGGGCGCGACTCACAAGGAGGACCTCGAGACCGGCTCGCGCGCCGCGGTGCTGGGCGGCGTCACGGCGGTGTTCGAGATGCCGAACACGAATCCGCTGACCGTCACGGCCGAGGCGCTCGCGGACAAGCTCGCCCGCGCGAAGGGCCGCATGCACTGCGACCACGCGTTTTTCGTCGGGGGCACGCATGACAACGCCCGCGACGTCGCCGAACTGGAGCGGCTCCCCGGCGCCGCGGGCATCAAGATCTTCATGGGGTCGTCGACCGGTTCGCTGCTCGTCTCGGACGACGCCGGCGTGTCCGAGATACTGAAGCGCACGCGCCGCAGGGTCTCCGTGCATTCCGAGGACGAGCCGCGGCTCTCGGAGCGCAAGGATCTTCGCGTGCCGGGCGATCCGTCGAGCCATCCGGTCTGGCGCGACGCCGAGGCGGCGATGAAGTGCACCCGCCGACTGACGGCGATCGCGAGGCGGTATGGCGCCAAGGTGCACGTGCTGCACATCTCGACGGCCGAGGAGATGCGCTACCTCGCCGAATTCAAGGACGTGGCGACGGTCGAGACCACGCCGCACCATCTGACGATGGGCTCCGACGCCTATGCGCGGCTCGGAACGCGCGCGCAGATGAACCCGCCGGTGCGCGACGACGCGCACCGCGCCGGCATCTGGTGGGGGCTCAATCAGGGCGTGGTGGACGTGCTCGGCTCCGACCACGCGCCGCATACGCTCGAGGAAAAGGACAAGCCCTATCCGGAGAGCCCGTCGGGAATGACGGGCGTCCAGACGCTGGTGCCGGTCATGCTCGACCATGTCGCCGCCGGCAGGCTCAGCCTCGCGCGCTTCGTCGACCTGACGAGCGCCGGGCCGGCGCGGATATTCGGCATCTCCCGCAAGGGACGAATCGCGGTCGGCTATGACGCCGACCTCACGATCGTCGACCTGAAGCGGCGCGAGACCATCACGAATGCGTGGATCGGATCCCGCAGCCAGTGGACGCCCTACGACGGCGTCCAGGTCACCGGCTGGCCGATCGCCACGGTGATCAGGGGCCGTCAGGTCATGCGGGAGGGCGAGATCGTGTCGCCCGGCCTCGGCCGGCCTGTCGAGTTCATCGACGCGCTGCCGTCCTGACGCGGGGTTTATCCGCCCGGGGTTGCGTTCCGCGCGGTTGCTTGCCTCTCTGGTGCGCCGCTCGGCGGCGCCCCAGCCCTGAAGCGATCTGCGGAACATAAGCCGGGAGAACGCGCGCTTGATGGACTTGACGCTCGTCGCGACCGGCATCCTGATCGGTATCGGCGTCAATGCGCCCGTGGGCCCCACGAACGTCATGTGCATCCATCGCGCGATCCGCAGCGGCGTGACGTCCGCGCTGGCGGCGGGGGCGGGCGCGTTCGTGGCCGACGTGCTGTTCGCCGGCATGGCCGCCTTCGGCGTGAGCGCCGCGGCCGCCTTCGTCGAAGGCCATCTGCCGGTCATCAAGGTCGTCGGCGCCGCGGTGCTTCTGGCGTTCGGCGTGAAGCTGCTCTACGCGCCGAGCTCCGTCACGCGCGACCCTGCGAACGACACGAGAGCCTCGCTCCTGCGCGCGGCCGGCACGTCGTTCGCGCTCACCGTCACCAATCCGGCGGTGCTGCTCGGGTTCTTCGCGATCTTCGGCGGGCTCGCCGGCATCGGCGACAATCCCGGCGATTTCGGCACCGCGGCCCTGCTGACGCTCGGCGTCGCGATCGGCAGCGCCGCCTGGTGGCTGGCGCTGTCGATGGGCGCGAGTCACCTGGCGGAGCGCATCGCCGAGAAGTGGCTGGCGCGGATCAACATGCTGTCCGGGGGCGGACTGGCGATCTTCGGCTTCGTCCTGCTGCTGGGCGTCGCGCTCGGCTACTGAGCCGTCAGTGCGGCATGCTCGGCAGCGTGTAGCCGCCCGCCCGGATGCTCGCCGGGAGCTTTTCGGCGAAGCGGGCCGTGGCCTCCTCGCCGAACGCCATCACCAGCTCCTTGAGCGCCGCGAACAAGGCGGCGTGCGCGACGCAGTCGGGCGCGATGCCGTCGAGCAGCGCCTCTTCCCAAGCCTCGTCCAGATAGGCGAGCGCCGCGCGCCGCCCGTCCGTGGACGCGTCGCCCGACGTCGAATCATCGTGTGCCATGAGTCGCCCTACTCGTACCCAGCGCGAGGGTAACGGCTTCGCCGCCGAGGTGGAGCGATTCTCGAAGAAAAGGTTAACGCGCGAGGGAAAAGCTGAATCGAATGCTAAGGGCCGTAGCGTTGCCGCACCTCGGAGGCGAGCTTGCCGGCCTCCTGCAGAAAGCGCTTAACAGCGACGTCCGCGGCGGGAGTGCAGCTGCGGTAGCTGCGCGCCCAGGTGCGGAAGCTGGCGTTGAAGGCGCCGGCGAGGCGGTCGCGCCGTTCGGGCGTAGGCGCGTCGGCCTCGATCAGCGCCGCCATGCGATCGCGCCAGACATCGGCGTCGCTCGCCGTGCAGACGGTCCGCAGATGGTGCAGGGCGCCGAGAACCTCGGCCAGTCTGAGCAACTGAGGCTCATAGGGCGGCGGGGCGGAGAGCTCGGGCGGCGGCGGCGCCTCCGCCGGAGTGGGCGCGGGCGCATGCTTCGGGC
>NZ_JBJKEX010000313.1:0-3646 GCF_045505405.1 Hansschlegelia beijingensis
ACGACCGCGCGCTCGTGTGGCGCACGATGGGCGGCAAGCACAGGCGCCTTCTCGGCGCCGCCCAGACATTCGTCGACGACACCGTCGAGGCCTTCAGGGAGGCCGCCCTCCGGTATGCTCGACGCCGCGATCCTGCCGGCGCTCAGCCGCTGGACGGCGGAAGCGCCCGAAGCCGGGACCGGCCGCGACCTCCCCCGCCTCGTCAGGGCGCGACTCTGCTTCGGCTTCGACGGTTCGCCCTGGGACGAGGAGAAGGTGCTCGATCGCTACGAGCTTCTCTACGAAGCCGGGCTGGTGGAGGAGGCCAAGCGGGACGGCCGGCCGGCGGCGCTCGCGCGCGGCGAACTGCCCCGGCTCGGCGAGCCAATGCAGGCCGACCATCGCCGTATCCTCGCGACCGCGATGGGCCGCCTGCGGGGCAAGCTGAAATACCGGCCGGTGGTGTTCGAGCTCATGCCGCCGCGCTTCACCCTGACGGCGCTGCAGCAGACCGTCGAGGCGATAGCCGGCAGAAAGCTGCACAAGCAGAACTTTCGCCGGCTCGTGGAAAGCGCGGCGCTGGTGGAGCCGACCGGCGGCGCCGAGACCGCGACCGGCGGCCGGCCTGCGAAGCTCTATCGCTTCCGCCGCGAGGTGGTGGAGGAGCGGCCGGCGCCGGGGCTGCGATTTGGCCGGGCCTGAGAGCCGCGCACCGTCGCGCCCATGACTTTTGTCTCGTATTCGGCTAAATCCCTTGCGCGGGCGCAATCGCGCAATCTTCGGGACCACCCCATTCATGCTTGCCTGGGATGATTTTCGCCTCGTGAAGGCGATCTCGGAGCGGCGCTCCCTCGCCGGCGCCGCGGAGTTCCTCGGCGTCAACGCCTCGACGGTGTTTCGGCGGCTGGGCGCGCTCGAGGATCGGCTCGGCGCGCGCCTGTTCGAGCGCGGTCGCGCCGGCTACGGGCTGACGCCTGCCGGCGAGGAGATGGCCGGCATCGCCGACCGGATGGCCGACGACATCATCGCCTTCGAACGGCGGGTGTCCGGCCAGGATCTCGCCCCCACGGGCGAACTCCGGGTCACCACCAACGACACGCTGCTGATCCACGCCCTGACCGACGTGCTCGCCGGTTTCCGCAAGGCCTATCCGGAGATCACGCTCGACATCGTGGTCGGCAACGCAGTGCTCAACCTGTCGAAGCGCGACGCCGACATCGCGCTGCGGGTGACGTCCTCGCCGCCGGAGACGCTGGTCGGGCGCCGGCTCGCCGGGATCTTCTGGGCCGTCTACGGTCCTGCCCCGCTGAAGCCGGTCTCGACCATTGAGGAGCTCGACGATCTGCCCTGGATCGGGCCTGGGGACATCCTCGCGCCGCTGCAGCGCTGGCTGCGGGACGTCGTGGGCGAGCACAGGGTCGTCTACCGCCTGTCGACGGTGCTCGGCATGGCGGAGGCGATAGGCGCGGGCGTCGGCGTGGGACCACTGCCCTGCTTCATCGGGAACCGCTTCCCGAATCTGGTCCGGCTCTATGATCCGCCCGGCCAGCAGCCGCCCGGACTCTGGATCCTGACGCATCCGGATCTGCGGTCGAGCGCGCGGGTGCGCGCCTTCATGGATTATGTCGCGGTCGAGTTGGCCAAGCGCCGTCCATGCTTCGAGGGCGTCAAGGAGCGCGAGACCGTCTCCGCCTGACCGTGGCGGGCGGGCTTAGGCCGCCACCTTGCGCACGTCCTTGACGTCCAGGAACGCCACCTTCTCCCAGCGCTCCTTGGCGCGGGTCATCTGGAAGGCGCTGCCGGCCAGCAGGACCGGGTCGCCGTCGAGATCCTCGGCGACGTTGCCGCGGTTGGCGTTGAGGAACTCCTGAAGGTCCTTCTCGGGCCCCGAGATCCATCGCGCGAGCGCGTACTGGCTCTGCTCGAAACCGACCTCAAGCCCGTACTCGGCGGCGAGCCGCCCGGTGAGCACGTCGAGCTGAAGCGGTCCGACGACGCCGACCAGCGCCGGGGAGCCGTCAAGCGGACGGAACACCTGCACCACGCCTTCTTCCGCGAGCTCCTGCAGCGCCTGCTTGAGCTTCTTCGCCTTCATCGCGTCCTCGAGCCGCACCCGGCGCAGGATTTCGGGCGCGAAGCTCGGCACGCCGAGGAAGGAGATGTCCTCGCCCTCGGTCAGCGTGTCGCCGATGCGCAGCAGCCCGTGGTTCGGGATGCCCACCACGTCGCCCGCATAGGCTTCCTCGGCGAGCGCGCGGTCCTGCGCGAAGAAGAATTGCGGCGCGTGGAGCCCGATCGTTTTGGCCGTGCGGGTCTGAAGCACCTTCATGCCGCGCCTGAGCTTGCCCGAGCAAAGCCTTACGAACGCGATACGATCCCTGTGGTTGGGGTCCATGTTCGCCTGGACCTTGAAGACGAAGGCCGTCATCCGGTCCTCGGCTGGCCTCACCGGCCGCTTGTCGCTCTCCAGCCCCTGCGGCGCGGGCGCGAGGTCTGCGAGGCCGTCGAGCAGGTCGCGAACGCCGAAGTTTCTGAGCGCGGAGCCGAAGAACACCGGGGTCTGGTGGCCTTCGCGGAACGAGGCGAGATCGAACGGCTTGAGCGCGCCGGCCGCGAGCTCGAGCTCCTCGGTGACCTCCGCGAGCCGATCGGCCGAGACGAGGCCCTTGAGCGCCTCCATGCCGGTGCCGGAGATGGAATCGCCGCTGTCGACCAGCCGGATGCGCCCGGTCTGAAGCTCATAGGTGCCGGCGAAATCGCGGCCGCGGCCGATCGGCCAGGTCAGCGGCGCGACGTCGAGGGCGAGCGTGCTCTCGATCTCGTCCAGGATCTCGAACGGATCGCGGCTCTCGCGGTCCATCTTGTTGACGAAGGTCACGATCGGAATGTCGCGCAGCCGGCACACCTCGAACAGCTTGCGGGTGCGCTCCTCGATGCCCTTGGCGGCGTCGATCACCATCACGGCGGAGTCCACGGCCGTCAGCGTCCGGTAGGTGTCTTCCGAGAAGTCCTCGTGGCCCGGCGTGTCGAGCAGGTTGAACACGCAGTCGCGGTACTCGAAGGTCATGACCGAGGTCACAACCGAGATGCCGCGCTCGCGCTCGATGTTCATCCAGTCCGACCGCGTGCGACGGCGCTCGCCCTTGGCGCGGACCTGCCCGGCGAGCTGGATGGCGCCGCCGAACACCAGCAGCTTCTCCGTCAGCGTCGTCTTGCCGGCGTCAGGATGGGAAATGATCGCGAAGGTGCGGCGACGCTCGACCTGGCGGGCGAGCGGCGTGGCGGCGGTCGAAACGGCGAGATCGGTCATTCGGCTCTGATCGGCGTGAGCGGGCGGCGCCCGGATGCTGCAGCCTCCCGCGCCGCGCCTTCGGCGGAGACCGGATGGCCAGCCTTCGCCCGTTCCTGCGCCGTTGGAGAGGAATGCCCTTCAAATGGCGGATCATGACGCCTAACGCAATGCGCGCGGCTTCTCGCCCGGCTACGCCTCGGTCCCGGTGGGCGCCGGCGCCTCGCTCCCAGCGGCCGGCGGCTCGGCGGAGGGCCGCGTGAGCCGCCCTTGTAGTTGTAGATGCAGCCGTTGAACACGATGGTGAGGCCGAGGGCCGGGTCGACCATCGGCTGCTCGGCCTTCTCGCTGAGGTCGATGATCTTCAGTCGCCGGTGC
>NZ_JBJKEX010000314.1:0-3637 GCF_045505405.1 Hansschlegelia beijingensis
CGCAGCGCTGCCGCGGCGCGCTCCGCCAGAGCGGCGATCTCGGAGCCGGCGAAGGACGCGCCGCTCGTCGCTTCCGCGATGGGGTTCGGCGAGGCCAGGAGCCAGCCGTGCAGCA
Source organism: Hansschlegelia beijingensis (assembly GCF_045505405.1). GTDB lineage: Bacteria > Pseudomonadota > Alphaproteobacteria > Rhizobiales > Methylopilaceae > Methylopila > Methylopila beijingensis_A. The sequence continues at coordinate 116 of NZ_JBJKEX010000314.1, forward strand.
GGCCGGCCAGCTTGCCGCTCATGAGCCTGCTCCGGCGAAACGCGCGTCGCGCCAGGCAAGGGCCGCCTTCAGCCCCTCCGCCCGCGCGATGTCCATGAACTGCTTCTTGTCCGGCGAGCCGGCGCCTTCGATCTGCAGGTCGATTTCGAGCGCGGCCTCGAGCGCGTCGATCATGCCGCGCGCCTCGATCGCCCGGTTGATCGCCCGCTTGGTCTCCTTCACCAGGTTCGGGTCGATGGTCGCGATGTGACGGGCCATTCGCAGCGCCTGCGCGTCGAGGTCGTCGTTCGGAACCACCCGGTTCACCATGCCGATCTCGTAGGCTCGGTGCGCGCCGATGCGGTCCTCGCCCGTCAGGATGATTTCCTTGGCGACCTTCGGGCCGACGATCCAAGGCAGGATCATCACCACGATGCCCGCGCCGAACTTCAGCTCCGGCTCGCCGAAGAACGCGTCCTCGGACGCGATGGTGATGTCGCAGGCAAGCGCGAGCTCGCAGGCGCCGGCGAGGCAGGGCCCACGCACCGCCGCGATCGTCGGCTTCCGGCAGTGCCAGAAGCGCATCGGCACGTCGAAGTCCTTGCGAAGGATTGGCCGCCACTGGGTCACGCCGGTGGGGCGCAACTCCATCTGGTCCTTGAGGTCGAAGCCCGACGAGAACGCCGTCCCGGCCCCGCGCACGATGACCGCTCGCACCGCGTCGTCGGCCTCGATCTCGTCCATGGCCCGGGCGAGTTCGTCGAGCATCGCGGCGCTGATCGCGTTCGTCCGGCCGGGCCGGTCGAGCGTGATGCGGGCGACGGCGTCGATGAGCTCGACCCGGATCGTGGCGTAGGTCAAGACGCGGCTCCGCTTGGGGCGAGGGCGGGCGGTCGGCCCGCTACCTGGCGGTGACGAAGGGGCAGCCGCCGTCGGCCATCGGCCGGAACGCCTGGTCGCCCGGGATGGTGCTCACAAGCTTGTAGTAGTCGTAGGGGCCCTTCGACTCTTCGGGGCTTTTGACCTCGAACAGGTACATGTCGTGGATGGTTCGTCCGTCGGGACGGATCGAGCCTTTGCCGAACAGCGGATCGTCGGTCGGCATGTCCTTCATCTTCTGGACCAGAGCCTTGCCGTCACGCGCTGCGGTCTTGTCCATCGCCGCGATCGCCTTCATCCAGTGCGTCAACGCTCCGTAGGCGCCGGCCTGGTTCATGGTCGGCACGCGCCCGTTGGTGGTCGTCTGGAAGCGCTTCGTGAAGGCGCGCGTCCCGTCGTTCAGGTCCCAGTAGAAGGCTTCCGTGAGGGTCAGTCCCTGCGCGGTCTTGAGACCGATCGAATGCACGTCCGAGATGAAGGCCAGCAGCGCGACCAGCTTCTGCCCGGATTCCCTGAGCCCGAATTCGGACGCCTGCTTGACGGAGTTGATCGTGTCGCCGCCGGAATTCGCGACCGCGACCACGTTCGAGCCGCTGCCCTGCGCCTGGAGCAGGAAGGAGGAGAAGTCGTTGGTCTGGAACGGCGCCAGCACGTGGCCGAGCACCTCGCCGCCGTTCGCCTTCACGGCCTGCGTGGCGTCGCGCTCGAGCGCATGTCCGAAAGCGTAGTCGGCGGTCAGGAAGTACCACGACTTGCCGCCTTGCGCGATCACCGCCTTCGCGGTGCTGTTGCCGAGCGCCCAGGTGTCATAGGTCCAGTGCACGGTGTTGGGCGTGCAGGCCTTGCCGGTGAGGTCCGACGAGCCTGCGCTCGAGACCATCAGCAGCTTGTTCTTCTCGGCGGCGATGTTGGCGACAGCGAGCGCGACCGAAGAGGTCGGCACGTCGATGACGGCGTCCACCTTGTCGACGTCGAACCATTTGCGAACGATGCCGGAGCCGATGTCGGCTTTGTTCTGGTGGTCGGCCGTTACGATCTCGACCTTGAAGCCATGCTGTTCCGGCTTGAAGTCCTCGACCGCCATGCGGGCGGCCGTGACCGAGCCGGGGCCGCTGATGTCGGCGTAGAGTCCGGACATGTCGCTGAGGACGCCGACGCGGAACGTCGGCATGTCCTCGGCCAGGGCGCCGGAAGCCCCTCCGATCAGCACGGCGAGCGCGAGTGTGCTCCGCATGCCTTCCCCCCTTGTTTCGCCGGCTCTTCGTCCGGTCGGACAAGAAGGATGGTGGACCCTAACGTTATTTGTCAAACAAAAAGGGGATTGCTTTCCGGCGGCTGATCGGGATGCTGCGGCGCCGGCAGATGGAACGCGCTCAATGGTATTTCGGCACGACCAAATCGTCACGGCGACAGCCGCGAACCAGATCGCCGAAGCCATTCAGCAGGAGATCGCGAGCGGACGCCTGAAGGTCGACGACCGGCTGCCGACCGAGGAGGAGCTCGCCACGCAGTTCCGGGTCTCGCGCCCGACCGTGCGCGAGGCGCTGAAGCGGCTGGCCGCCCGCCACCTTATCCGCTCCCGCCGAGGCCCCGCGGGCGGCACCTTCGTGAACGGCCCCTCGCCGGAGGAAATGGCGCAGAGCTTCAGTACGGCCGCGACCCTGATGGTGGCGGCCGGCGGTATCACGCTCGACGAGATGGCTACCGTGCGCGCCGAGATGGAGGCGATCTGCTGCCGCCTCGCGGCCGAGCAGCGCAGCGCCGAGCACCTCGCGGGCATGCGCGCCGAGATCGCGCTGCAACTCAGCGAGCCGCTGCTGGACGAGGAGTTCTGCGCGTCCGACGTGCGCTTTCACCGGCTGATCGTCGACGCCGCCGGCAACCCGCTGCTGCGCTTCCTCATGAACGCGATCGTCGAGGGGCTCCTGCCCGTCAGCAACATGATCATCTTCCGGGTCCGCGACCGGAAGACGATCGTCGATCATCATATCCGGATCGCCGACGCCATCGAGGCGCGCGACGCCGATCGGGCGGTGGCGGCTCTCAACGACCTGGTCCGCTACGTCCGCGATCAGTACGCGGCGGCCGAAAAGGGGCGTCTCGAATACGCCTCCAAGATCACAACCACCAAGGGAGAATGACGTTGCCGGAGAGCGAGTTTCGGGCGCTGGTCGCCAGGCAGTCGGATGGCGGGCAGACCGTCGCGGTCGAGCGCCTGACCGAGGCCGACCTGCCGGAGGCCGACGTCCTGGTCGACGTCGAGTATTCGTCGTTCAACTACAAGGACGGGCTCGCTCTGACCGGCAAGAACCGGATCCTGCGCAATTACCCGATCATCCCCGGCATTGATCTCGCGGGCGTGGTGCGGTCCTCCGCTTCGGAGCGCTTCAACGCGGGCGATCGCGTGGTGCTGACCGGCTGGGGCGTCGGCGAGTCCTGGTCCGGCGGCTTCGCCGAGCGCGCCCGGCTGAAGAGCGAGTGGCTGGTCAAGCTCCCCGATGGCGTCACCTCGCGCCACGCGATGGCGATCGGCACCGCCGGCCTTACGGCCATGCTCTGCGTCACGGCGCTGCGCGGCTACTACGCCACCGTGTTCGAGCACCACCGCGACCGCCGGATCGAGCAGGTCGCGCTTGGTCTCCACCACGCTGCGCAGGCGCGTGC
>NZ_JBJKEX010000315.1:0-3609 GCF_045505405.1 Hansschlegelia beijingensis
GCTCCCGCACGACTCTTCAGCACTAGACGGGCGTCCGCCGATTCGGCGAGCGCCGCGGCCCGTTGTCCACAACGCCGCAAACGCACGAACGCCGACCCGCCGGAGGCCCCACATGCGGACGGCGACCGACGCGACGAGCACCACGACGACGACGCGGGTGTACTGCATGAAGGCGACGAGGCGGATGTCCGCCCCATAGCTTTCGGACATCAGCGTCATGGCCGAAGCCGCGCCGGGCGACGAGCCCCAGACCGCGGTCGTTCCCGGCAGCAGGCCCCAGCGCGCCAGGGCGTAGCCGAGCGCATTGCTCGCGACGACCACGAACGCCACGCTGCCCAGCATCAGCGGCCAGTCGTCCGCGATCTGGTGCAGCGTCGAGATCGGGATGCTGATCGCGATCATGCAGCCGATGACGCCCTGCGCGGCGAAGAAGGCGGGCCGCGGCACGCGCGGCTCCCCCCCGCCGATCGCGACCAGGATCCCGGCCGCCATCGGTCCGATCAGCACCGCAGCGGGAAGTCGCAGGAGCCCGAGGGCGCCGACGAACACGGCCGAGAGGACCAGCAGCGCAATCCAATGGAGCGGCTGCGGCGCGGCGGCGAGCGACAGTCGGGGGCCGCGGCGCGCCGGCGGCGCATCGCTTTCAGGATGCTGCATGTGGGCGGACTTGGACTTTTCCGCGCACGCGCGCAACGGCCGCCGCCGCATGGGAGCCGATCCACGAACGCCTGCTTCTTGCGCTGGACTCACGCCGATTTTGCTGGAAGCTGCGCCGGCTGAAGACCGCCACGACCGCTCTCGAGGATCGCCCCCATGAGCCGCCCGCCCTTCCCGCCTTTCACCGCCGAGACCGCCGCGCAAAAGGCCCGGATGGCCGAAGACGCGTGGAACACCCGCGACCCCCATCGCGTCGCGCAGGCCTACACCGTCGACAGCGTCTGGCGGAACCGGGCCGAGTTCCTTCAGGGCCGCGACGCGATCGAAGCCTTCCTGACCCGCAAATGGGCGCGCGAGCTGGACTACCGCCTGATCAAGGAAGTCTGGGCCTGGCACGAGAACCGGATCGCGGTGCGCTTCGCCTATGAGTGGCGCGACGATAGCGGCAGCTGGTTCCGCAGCTACGGCAACGAGAACTGGGAGTTCGATCAGGAAGGGCTGATGCGGCGGCGGATCGCCAGCATCAACGACCTGCCGATCACGGAGGCGGACCGCAAATATCACTGGCCGCTGGGCCGGCGGCCGGACGATCACCCGTCGCTGAGCGAACTCGGCCTCTGAACCTTCAGAGGCGTCGATAGTCGTCCTCGTAGCGGACGATGTCGTCCTCGCCCAGATAGGCGCCGGACTGCACCTCGATGAGGTCGAGCGGCTGCTCGCCGGCGTTCTCCAGGCGGTGGCGCGCGCCGAGCGGGATGTAGACGGACTCGTTCTCCTGAACGAGCCGGCTCTCGTCATCGATCGTCACGCGCGCCTCGCCCCGCACCACCACCCAGTGCTCGGAGCGGTGGGCGTGGCTCTGCAGGGACAGCTTCCGGCCGGCCTTCACGGTGATCCGCTTCACCTGGAAGCGGCCGCCCTGATCGATGACCTGATATGAGCCCCATGGTCGATGAACCAGCGCGGCCTGGGTCGCCGTCCCCTCGCCTTCCGCCGCGAGCCGGACGACCAGGTCCTTCACCTCATCGGAGCGTTCGCGCGTCGTCACCAGCACCGCGTCGCCGGTCGAGACCACGACGAGATCGTCGACGCCGACCAGCGCGGTGAAGTGTTTTTCCGAGCGGACGTAGCAGTTCCGGCTGTCGGCCGCCGCGCTCGGACCGATCAGGGCGTTGCCGGCGGCGTCCCGATCCGCGATGTCCCACAGCGCCGACCAGCCGCCGACGTCCGACCATCCGAATTCCGCCGGCGCCACGGCGGCGAGCGGCGTCCGCTCCATGACGACGTAATCGATGGAGCCCTTGTCGGCCGCGGCGAAGCTCTCGGCGTCGAGCCTGAGGAAATCGAGATCCTCGGTCGCGCGTTCGACCGCCGCGACGGCGGGGCGAGCGATCCCGGGCGCCAGCCGCGTGAGCTCCGACAGCAGCGTTTCGGCCCGGGCGAGAAAATTCCCCGAGTTCCAGACGCAGCCCTCGGCGATCAATCGCTCCGCGGCCGCCCGGTCCGGTTTCTCGACGAAGGCGTCCACCTCCATCACGTCCCCGCCGGGCTCGAGCGGGGCGCCGACGCGGATATAGCCGTACTTGGAGGTCGCCGTGCTGGGCCGAACCCCAAACGTCACGATCCGGCCCGCGAGCGCTGCCGCGAGGCCTCGATCTACCGCCGCCAGAAACCCCGCCCTATCGGCGATCACATGATCGGAGGCGAGGACCAGGACCACCGCCTCGGGGTCGCGCTTCAGCGCGAGGGCCGCCGCGGCGCCGATCGCCGCTGCGGAATCGCGCCGCGCCGGCTCCAGCGCGAGAAGGGCGGCGACGCCGATCTGGCCGAGCTGCTCAGCGGCGATGAACCGGTGCTCGTGGTTCGCGACCACGATCGGCTGCCCGAAGCGGTCCGGGTCCGTCACCCGCAACGCCGCGTCCTGCAACAGCGTGTTGTCGCCGGCGAGCGGGAGGAACTGCTTGGGATAGCTCTCGCGAGAAGAGGGCCACAGCCTCATCCCGGATCCGCCGCACAAGATGACCGGGATGATCTTCGTCTTCGCCATGCCGCATCGCGCAATTTCGTGGGCCGGAATTATAGACCGGCGGCGCGGCGGAACACGAACCTCGTGATCGGACCGGGGGAGCTAGCGCTTCTGGTTCCGCGCGGTCTTCAACTCGTCGATCAGCATGGACGCCTCCGCCTTTGTGAGGTCAGGCTTGAACGCCGCAGCTCCGGTCTCCTCCGAAAGCGTCTTGAGGTACGAGACCTGCGCCCCCGTCATCGGCTCGTCGCCCGAGACCCAGTCCGCGGGATCCTTTTCGGCATTGCTCGCCGGATCGGGCGCGGTCTTGGGATTGACGTCCACCGCCTTCGCTGCCGATCCCGGCTTGGGGGCGTCCGGATCAGCCGCACGGCGCGCGTCAGTCCGGGTCTCCAGTGTGTCGTAGGCCGCCATTCTCGCCTCCGTTCTGTTTTCGTTCCTTCGATGAACGCTCAGCGCAATGCAAGGTTCCGACGAAGGAGGAGACCCGGCCGGTGACCGGCCGGGTCGGATGCGTCAGGGGCAGCGATAACGGCGGCCGCCCTTTCCGATGAAGGTCTCGGTCCGCCAGTCGTAGGTGCGATACCGGTTCGCGCACCAGCGCTTGGTGCGGTAGCCCGGACCGGCGCGATAGCCCGGCCGGGCCGAGCTTGCGATGGCGGCGCCCAGCGCGAGGCCCGCGACGCCTGCGCCCCAGTAGCCGTAGTCCCTGTGACGGTGGCCATAGTAATACCGGCGGCCGCCCCAGTGACGTCGCCCGCCCCAATGCCGGCCGCCGCGCCAGTGCCGGCGGTAGCCATAGTTCGTGCCGCCGTTCCAGCCGCGGTTCCAGTGACCGCGATGGCCCCGCCTGCCGCCGCCGTGCCATCGAAAGAGGGTGTCGCCCGTGCCGGAAATCCCAGACGACGTCGCCTCGCTGTCCTTCG
>NZ_JBJKEX010000316.1:0-3607 GCF_045505405.1 Hansschlegelia beijingensis
CAGATTCGCATTCGCGGGTCGGAGGGCAATCAGACGCTCGTCATCGTCGACGGCATCCGCATGAACGATCCCGGCACGAGCGCCGAGTTCGACTTCGCGAACCTGCTGTCGAGCTCACGACGATCGAAGCGCTTGAGCGGCATCGGGCGGCCTGGGACGACCTGGCGTCGCGCGCGCTGGAGCCGAACCTGTTCTGCGAAGCGGACTTCGCGCTCGCGGCCCGGCGCATGGCGGTTAACCGGCGGGTGCGCATCGCGGTGGTGTGGGACGACGAAGGACCCGGCGCGCCGCGCATGATGCTGGCCGTCGCCGTCAGGCCTCGCCGCCTGCTGCCCCTCGTGCGGATGCTCACCAACACCGACTGGGCGTTCTTCGGCGCGCTGGGCACGCCGCTGATCGACCGCGAGCGGCCGACGCTCGCGCTCGAGAGCTTCCTCGAAGGCCTGCGCGGCCTCGGGCAGACGATGTTCCTGTTCCGGTTCCTGCCCGAGAAGGGCCCGACCGCCGACGCGGTGCGGGCCGCGGCCGCCCTCCTGAGGCGTCCGATCGTGCGGGTCTCGGGCCACGAGCGGGCGATGCTGCGCTCCACCCGCGACCCCGAGGACTATCTCACGCATTCGCTCTCGGCCAAGAAGCTGAAGGAGCTGCGCCGCCAGTTCCGGCGCCTCGCCGACGAAGGTTCGGTGGACTTCCGCGAGGCGCGCGCGCCGGCCGACCTCGCCGCCGCGCTGGAGCGCTTCCTCGATCTCGAGGCGCGCGGCTGGAAGGGCCAGAAGGGCTCCGCGATGCGCCTTCACCCCGACCAGACCGGCTTCCTGCGCGAACTCTTCGCCCGCCGCGCCGAGAAGGGCGAGGCGCGCGTCCTCGAACTCTTCGTCGGCGAGCACCTGATCTCCTCAGGGCTTGTGCTCACCGGCGGCCGCACCGCCTGGTTCTACAAGACCGCCTATGACGAGCAGCGCTCAAAGTGCTCGCCGGGCGTCCAGCTGACCCTCGAGCTCACCCGCCGGATGCTCGAGGACGACGGGGTCGACATGGTCGACTCGACCGCGATCGCGGATCATCCGATGATCGATCACATCTGGCGGGAGCGTCTGGCGCTCGGGGACTGGCTGATCGCCGTCCGTCCTGGAGCCGGACCGCTGGTGATGGCCTCGGCGCGGGCCGAACATCTGCGCCGACGACTTCGCGCGATCGCCCGCGATCTCTATCACCGCTTGAAGGACAGAACCCGATGACCGCCCTCAGCGCCGACGCGGCCGAGCTCGCCGCGAACTATCCGCTCCGGCATTTCCGGATCTCGCACGACCTGGCCTCGCATCCGCTGCTGCAGCTGCCGCGGCTCATCGAGCTCACCAGGGAGCTCGACCGGGACCGGATCGAGTACAATTCCGGCAAGCTGCAGGTGAACCAGAAGGCCGACGAGACGCCGCTGGTCGACATGCCGCCGGAGGAGGTCGTCCGCAAGATCGAGATCGCCGGCGCCTGGATGGTGCTGAAGCGCGTCGACACCGTGCCGGCCTACCGGGCGATGATGGAGGAGGCGCTGCTCTCGATCGCCCGTCAGCTCGGCCACAAGAGCCTCGACGGCGCGAGCTTCCGCGAGATCGAAGGCTTCATCTTCGTCTCCTCGGCCAACTCGGTGACCCCGTTCCATTGCGACAACGAAGACAATTTCTTCGTCCAGATCCGCGGACCGAAGTTCTTCCACCTGTTCGACAATGACGACCGCTCGCTGGTTTCCGAGGAGCTGCTGGAGAGCGCGCCCACCAAGCACCGCAACCTGCCCTACCGGCCGGAGTTCGAGGACCGCGCGACAGTCTACGAGCTGGCGCCCGGCGAAGGCGTGTTCGTGCCCTACCAGGTCCCGCACTGGGTGCGGACGGGCGACGACTACTCAATCTCGATGGCGATCACCTGGCGGTCGGCGGACGTGGTCCGGCGCAACAAGCTGATCTTCATGAACGCCTGGCTGCGCGAGAAGGGCTTTCCGCAGGCGGCGCCCGGTGCCCGTCCCGCGCTCGACGGGCTCAAGGTCGCGGCCTACACGGCGGCCCGCTCCGCGCTGGAGCCGCTGCGCCGCAACGAGTCGATGCGCCGCCTGCTGCGCCGGGTGATCTTCGGCGAGAAGGCGAACTACTTCGACGCAGCCCACAAGGCGGCGGAGCAGAAGAAGGCAGCGTAGGCCGGAGCGCCGCAAGCGTCCGGGCGTTTCACTCCGCGTCCCGCAGCGCGCGACGGATCAGCTTGCCCGTCGTGGTGAGCGGCAGCGCCTCCATGAATGCGACCTCGCGCGGATACTCGTGCGCGCTCAGCCGCTCGCGCACGAAGCGGCTTAGCTCGCGCGCGAGCTCGGCGCTCGGCGAGGCGCCGGGCTTCAGCTGCACAAACGCCTTGACGATCTCGGTGCGCAGCGGGTCCGGCTTGCCCACGACCGCGGCGAGCGCGACTGCGGGGTGGCGAACGAGGCAGTCCTCGATGTCGCTCGGTCCGATCCGGTAGCCGGACGAGGTGATCACGTCGTCGTCGCGCCCAAGGAAGCGGAAATAGCCCTCCTGGTCCACGACCGCCTGGTCGCCGGTCGTAAGCCAGCCGTCGCGGAACCTGGCGGCGGTGGACTCGGGCTGGCGCCAGTACTCGAGGAACATCACCGGGTCCGGGGCGCGGATGCAGATCTCGCCCGCCTGTCCGGGCGCGCAGGCGCGGCCTTCAGCGTCGAGAACCGCCACCTTGTGCCCCGGGACCGGCTTGCCCGTGAACCCCGCCTTCGAAACGCCGAGGGCGGCCGCGGAGGCCAGCACATAGTTGCACTCGGTCTGGCCGTAGACCTCGTCAACCGGCGCTCCCAGCGCCTCCGGGGCCCATTCGAAGGCGGCCTCGCTCAACCGTTCGCCCGCCGAGACGAGGCTGCGAAGCGGCGTCCGCAGCCGGCCCTCCGGCCCTCCGACCTGCGCCATCATCCGCAGCGCCGTCGGGGGGATGAAGGCGTTGCGCACGCCCGCCTCCTCGATCAGCGCGAAGGCGGCGGCCGGATCGAACTTGGCGGCGGGCTGCGCCACCACCGGGACGCCGTGATAGAGGGCAGGCGTCAGAAGGTTGAGCAGGCCGCCGGCCCAGGCCCAGTCGGCCGGCGTCCAGGCGAGATCGCCCGGGCGCGGAAAGCCGTCATGCGTCATGCGGAAGCCCGGCAGGTGGCCGAGCAGCACGCGCGCGGCGTGCAGGGCGCCCTTCGGCGGCCCCGTGGTGCCTGACGTGTAGATCATCAGCGCCGGATCGTCGGGCGTTCCCGCGACCGGCTCGACGCCGCCGCCGGCCGCCAGCAGGGCCGCGTAGTGGAGCGCGTCCCCGTCTGCGCCGTCGGTCGACACGATGGTCTCGAGCGCAGGCAGAGGCTCCTCGACCTGACGCAGCCTGGCCAGCCCCGCCGCGCAGGTGACGAGCGCCCGCGCGCCCGAATCCCTCAGCCTGAACGACAGCGCATCCGGGCCGAAGGCGAGCGCGAGCGGCGTCGCGATCGCCTGAAGCCGGGAGGCGGCGACATGCGCCGCCATGGCCTCAGCGCCCTGCGGCAGGAAGATCGCCACCCGGTCGCCGCGCCCGACGCCCC
>NZ_JBJKEX010000317.1:0-3585 GCF_045505405.1 Hansschlegelia beijingensis
GCCATCGACAAGCGCCACGCGCGCGCCGACGCTCCGATCGCGGGCGCCCGCGAGATCGCCTTCTTCCCGCCGATGACGGGCGGCTGAGCCCGGCATGACTGTCCGGCTGCAGACGGAGCCGTTCGACCTCGGCGCCGAGGTGGCGCGCCTGACGGGCGGCCGCTCGGACGTCGGCGCCGTGGTGACCTTCATGGGCATCTGCCGGGACCGCACGGATTCCGGGGCCGAACTCGTCGCGCTGACTCTCGAGCATTACCCTGGTATGGTCGAGGACGAGCTTTCGCGCATCGAGGCGGAGGCCCGCGCGCGGTGGAGCCTCGCCGACGCGCTGGTGATCCACCGTCACGGGCGGATTCTCGCCGGCGAGCCGATCGTTCTGGTCGTCACCCTGGCGCCGCATCGGGCGGCGGCGTTCGAGGCGGCCGAGTTCCTGATGGACTATCTCAAGACCTCCGCTCCGTTCTGGAAGCAGGAGGAGACGGCGGATGGCCGTTCATGGGTCGCGGCCAAGGCGACCGACGACGCAGCCGCGGACCGCTGGAAAAAATAACGCACGTTTTGCTGTCCCGTGTTGGGACGCGTAAAAAATGCTGGTAGCGTAACCAAGTGTTAACGCTGCCGGCCCCGTTGGGCGGGCGCAGGATCCGCCGCAATGGGCCAAGGCATCTCGTTTCGTATGGGAACGGCCCTGATCGTCGGCGCTTACGCGGCGATCGTGAGCGTCCTCGTTTTCGGCGTCGGCCGCGATCTCTGGCAGGCCGTCGGTCATTACGAGCCCCAGGTCTCATGGCTCATGGCCGAGACCACGGGCGCCCGCGTGGCGGCGCTCAAAGCCGCGGGACATCCCGGAACGGCCGGGCTCTATACGCTCGCGGCCTCGCTGTCCTGGGGGCTGATCGGCGCCCTGACCGCCGGCGGTTTCGCCTGGGGCGTCGTGCACAAGGGGGCCAGCGTGATCGGCCTCGACAAAGCCCTGAACTATCTGATCGCGATCGCAGCGCTTTACGCGCTGGCCGGCCTTACGGCCGCCGCCCTCCACGCGCTGCGCCTTCCGATGCAGGACGGCGGACTTCAGTCGCTCCCGGGCCTCTGGTTCGCGACCATGATCCCGAGCGCCGCCATCCTGGCCCGGATCGGCGCGCTGATCGCGCACGACGCCGGCGTGCTGGTCGCGGTCTGGCTGGAGGCTGATCCCGATCGCCTCGCGCGGCTCGCGGCGGAGGCCGAGGCCGACTATGGCGTCGACAGTCTGGAGGCGCGGCTGGCGCGCCTGATCGCCCGTCGCCCGGCCGTCTCCTGACGAACAGGAGAACGGCCAGGCGAGGCTGTCTCAGGCGGCCGCGACCTGGGCCTTGGCGGCCGGCCTGACCGCCGCCTCATAGTCTTCCAACAGCGCCTTCGTGAGGTCGCCGACGGTGAAGCGCCAGTCGGCGATCTCGGACACCGGCGTCACCTCGGCCGCCGTGCCGCAGATGAAGCACTGCTCGAAGCCTGCGAGCTCCTCCGGCATGATCGCGCGCTCGATCACCTCGACGCCGCGCTTGCGGGCGAGGTCGATGACGGTGCGGCGGGTGATGCCGTCCAGGAAGCAGTCGGGCGTCGGGGTGTGAAGCGCGCCGTCCTTCACGAAGAACACGTTCGCGCCGGTGCACTCGGCGACCTGGCCGCGCCAGTCGAGCATCAGCGCGTCGGCGTAGCCCTTCTGCTCCGCCGCGTGCTTCGACAGGGTGCAGATCATGTAGAGGCCGGTCGCCTTCGCCCGCGAGGGCGCGGTGCGGGGATCGGGGCGGCGCCACTCCGCAAGATCGACCCGGATGCCCTTCAGGCGCTGGGCCGGGTCGAAATAGCTCGGCCACTGCCAGACCGCGATCGCGAGGTGGATGGTGTTCTGCTGGGCAGCGACCCCCATCATCTCGCTGCCGCGCCAGGCGATCGGCCGCACATAGGCGTCCTCGAAGCCCTGTCGCGCCAGCGTCTCCACGCAGGCGCGGTCGATCTGCTCGACCGTGAACGGGATCTCGAAGCCGAGCAGCCGCGCGGACTCGATCAGCCGCTGGTTATGCTCGCGCATCTTGAAGATGACGCCGCCATAGGCGCGCTCGCCCTCGAACACGCCGCTGGCGTAATGCAGGCCATGCGTGAGCACGTGCACCTTGGCGTCGGACCAGGGCACGAACGCGCCGTCGAACCAGATGACGCCGTCCCGGCTATCGAAGGGTTGCGCGTCCGCCATGGTTCGAGCTCCTTGACCAGTCGCCGGGTCGCCGGCTGCGTATGGACCCGCGCCCAAGCGCGTGGCCACAGTAAATCAGATCGTCGCAAAGGCTGCGCTGGGCAAGCTCTTTTGCGTCGCCGCCTTCGAGCCGGTATCTTCGCAAGAGCGTTGGAGGGCCCGCGGGCCGGCTGGCGCGACGGAACCGGCCGGTTCCGAAAACGGTCCGCACTTTGCCACGGGATCGAAATAAGTCAACATGGCTGACGTAATTTCGGCCGGGGACGACGTCGCCGCGGCGAGCGCCCCGGCGCTGGAGGCCGCGAGCGGCGCCGCCTACGACATCATCGAGCTGCTGTTCTTCGCCTATCGGGACTTCGTGCGGGACGCCGACGAAGCGCTCGCGGTCTATGGATTCGGGCGCGCGCATCATCGCGTGCTGCATTTCGTAGACCGCAATCCCGGCCTCCGGGTCACGGAGCTGCTCGACATCCTGAAGATCACCAAGCAGAGCCTCGGGCGCGTTTTGCGCGAGCTCGTCGACAAGGGCTTCATCGTGCAGCGCGAAGGCGAAGCCGACCGCCGCCAGCGGCTGCTCTACGTCACCGAGCGGGGCGACCGGCTCGCGCGGGAGCTCGCCCGGCTGCAGGGACGCCGCGTCGCGCGCGCGCTCGTGGACGCGGAGCCGGCCGAGCGGGACGCCGTGAAGCGCTTCCTGTTCGAGATCATCGATCCGGACGAGCGCGGCAAGGTCTCGCGCCTGTCGGGCTTCGGTCCGGGCGGACGGAGGTGAGATGATGGCGGGAGCGGCGGCGGAGCCCAGACCGATAGCCGACGACGCGGCGCATCTGCTGGTGGTCGACGACGATTCGCGGATCAGGTCGCTGCTGCACAAGTTCCTGACCACGAACGGCTACCGGGTGACGACGGCGTCTTCCGCGAGCGAGGCGCGGCTGAAGCTCGACTCGCTGTCGTTCGACCTGCTCGTGCTGGACGTGATGATGCCGGGCGAGAACGGCCTGGAGCTCGCCCGCGCGGTGCGCGCGCGCTCGCCGGTGCCGATCCTGATGCTCACCGCCCGCTCCGAGGCGGAGGACCGCATAGCGGGGCTCGAAACCGGCGCGGACGACTACCTGATCAAGCCGTTCAACCCGCGGGAATTGCTGCTGCGGGTCGGCGGCATCCTGCGCCGCTCGGCCGCCGCCGCCACCTCCGGGTCGGCGCCCGAGGTGCGCTTCGGCCCGTTCGTCTTCCACCGCGGCCGTGGCGAGCTGAAGCGCGGCGACGAGGTGGGCATCGCGGCGTTCGAGGCGTCGCCGCTGTGGTCCCACCCGAAGTTCGGCGAGATCTCGGCCGACCGACTGTCGCCGATC
>NZ_JBJKEX010000318.1:0-3580 GCF_045505405.1 Hansschlegelia beijingensis
CCGCCCGGCCGCATGCGCGGGCGCCGCGGCCTCGCGGATCACCGCCGCGTGCCCGCGATGGACGCCGTCGAAATTGCCGACCACGACATGGCCGTCGCGCAGCGACGCGGGAAGCTCTGGCGGGTCGATCAGCAAGGCTCAATCCGGCGCGAGGCGGAACGGCCGAAGGAGCCGGCCGTCTTCGCGGGCGCGAGATGGCCCCGCAGCGGCCGCATCGTCAAGACTGCGGGATCCCCGCGGTCGCAGGGCTCAGGCGAGCTCGGCGTCGATCTCGTCGCGCGTCGGCACCATGACCTGGGCCTCGCCGTCGAGCACGACCTTGTCGCCGACCGAGCAGGTGCAGAAGAAGGTCGCGCGCTGGCGCGCCGGATCGAGCGAGGTGATCTCGACCTGCGCGGTCACGACGTCGCCGATCCGGACCGGCGCGCGGAACTTGATGGTCTGCGAGAGATAGACCGCGCCGGGCCCCGGCAGGCGGGTGCCCAGCACCGCGGAGATCAGGCTCGCCGTGTAGAGCCCGTGCGCGATGCGCCCGCCGAAGCGGGTGTTGGCCGCATAGGCCTCGGACAGGTGGATCGGGTTGGTGTCGCCGGTCAGCGCCGCGAAGTTGCGCACCCCCTCTTCGGACACCTCGTGCCGGATCTCGGCGGTCTGGCCGACCTCCAGATCCTCGAACGCGATTTGCGGGCGCGTCTGGTGCTCGTCGTCCAGCGACTGAAGGGCTGCGTTCATGCCGGCGGCCGGTCCCCAAAAGAGGCCGCACTCTGCGGCGGGGCCTGTTGCGGCGCAACGCGCCTTTTGTCGGACGCGCGGAAGCGAAGGCGAAACGGAATTTCAACCGGAGGCGCCGCATCGTCCCCGGCGAGCGGCAGGACGCCGCCGACACACGAGTTCAGCGTCGGGCCGAGGCGGCTCTCCCGACGAGTAGATGGAGTCTCCAGGATGGCGCTCGACCACTCGATGCCGGTCCTCATCGTCGATGACTACAGCACGATGCTGCGGATCATCCGCAACCTCCTGAAGCAGATCGGCTTCGAGGACGTGGACGAGGCCTCCGACGGCACCCAGGCTCTCAGCAAGATGCGCGACAAGCGCTACGGGCTGGTGATCTCCGACTGGAACATGGAGCCGATGACCGGCATCGAGCTGCTGCGCGAGGTTCGCGCGGACGACAAGCTCAACCGCACGCCGTTCATCATGGTCACGGCGGAAGCCAAGACCGAGAACGTCATCCTCGCCAAGAAGGCCGGGGTGAACAACTACATCGTCAAGCCGTTCAACGCGGACACGCTGAAGTCCAAGATCCAAGCGGTGTTCGGCGAATGAGCCGCGGTCCGGGCGGCGAGAACATTCTGAAGCAGCCCTTCGACCGCGTGCGGGAGTACGTCTCCGGCAAGAGCGAGGGCGAGGCCTCCTTCGGCGACGTGGTGGCGCTGGCGGAGATCACCGCCGATTCGATGCAGACCTTCTTCGCGGCGATCGACCGGACGATCTATCGCGAGCTGCGCGAGATCGCGGAGTACATCACCAATCTGCGCAGCGAGATCGCGCATCTGCGCGCCGGCGAGCTGCAGAACGACCGGCTTCCTAAGGCGGGCGAGCATCTCGGCGCGATCGTCGCGGCGACCGAGGAGGCGACCAACGCCATCATGGAGGCCGCCGAGGCGATGCTGGCCGCGACCGGCGAGGACGAGGCGGCGTTCAAGAAGATCGTCAACGACAAGGTCATGACGATCTTCGAGGCCTGCTCGTTCCAGGACCTGACCGGGCAGCGCATCGCCCGCGTGGTCGAGACGCTGGAGCAGATCGAGAAGCGGATCGGACGCTTCGCGGCCGCCGTGAAGACGACCGCGCCGGGCGCCCCCGAGGCCGAGAACGCGCGCGAGCGGCGGGCGCGCGAGCTGCTGCTGAACGGGCCGCAGGACCGCGGCGTCGCGATCGAGCAGTCCGACGTCGACGCGCTGTTTTCGGAGAAGCCGGCGCGGCGCTGACGGTTTGCGCGGACGCCTCGCCGCGCCTATATGGGCGCGGACGAGGAGCCCTGAACGCCATGAACCGCTACGAGCGGCCGTCCTCTTCGGACGAGGCCGAAGTCCGCTATCTGGACGCTGATTTCCGCGTGATGCGGCCGGGCGCCTTCGTGCGCTGCGCGGTCACGGGCGTGGCCATCCCGCTCGAGGAGCTGCGCTACTGGAGCGTCGAGCGCCAGGAGGCCTATGCGGGCCCGCAGGAAGCCCTGTCCCGCGCCCTCGGCAAGGCCTGAGGCGGCCTCGCCGAGCTAGCTGAGCGGCCGTCAGCCGGCCGCGAGCGCCGCTTCGGGCTCCAGCAATTTGTGCAGATGGACGACGAAATAGCGCATATGCGCGTCGTCGACGGTGGCCTGCGCCTTGGCGCGCCAGGCCGCCCGGGCGCTGTCATAGTCGGAGAAGATGCCGACGAGATCGAGCCCCTGAACGTCGCGGAACGAGACGCCGGAGACGTCCTCCAGTTCGCCGCCGAACACCAGATACAGCGGCTGCTGCGGGAAGACGTCGCTCATCGATAGGGCTCCAGGGCTGCAAGCGTCTCGCGCTCCGCGTGGAGCGCGGCGAGAAGGGCGCGGTGGCGCGCCGGCGGGGCGGCGACCAGGCCGGCATGGCGGGTCGTCGCACGGTTATAAGCCGGGATCGCGCCGTCGAAATTGGTCAGGCGGGCGCCGGCCTCCTCAAGGATCAGATGCGCGGCGGCTATGTCCCAGTCATGGGCGTTGGGCCGCGCGATCGCGGCGTCGAGCCCGCCGGAGGCGACCTTCACCAGCCGGTTGGCGAGCGCGTAGAGCCAGGGGCCGCGGCTGACCCCGTAGGATTCGAGCGGGCCGAGCAGCGACTTCGGGCCGCCGACCCGGGCGCCTTCGAGCCGCGAGCGCAGCGCAACGCCATAGAAATCCATGTCAGCCTCCTTGCCGCGGCGCGACGATCTCGATGCGGTCGCCCTCGGACAGCGGCCGTGCGGCCCGGCTCGCCGCAGGCACGAAGGCGCCGTTCACGGCCGTCGCCACGACGGCGTCGCCGTAATCGAGCGCCGCGAGCGCGCCCGCGAGGGTCTCGGCCTCCACCTCAAGCGGTGAGCCGTTCACGATCAGCTTCATCGTGGGTCTCCGATTGCGTCATCACGGCCTCGGCGGCCTGCCGGGCCATCGCGGGCGACAGCAGGAAGCCGTGGCGGTAGAGGCCGTTGATGGAAAACACGCGACCCCGCCGCGTGACGCGGGGCAGGTTGTCCGGGAAGGCGGGGCGGACGTCGGCGCGGGTCTCCACGATCTCGGCCTCGCCAAACGCCGGATGCAGCGCATAGGCGCCGTTGATCAGCTCGACCGCCGAGCGGGCGGTGACGCGGCCGCGCGCGGCGCTCTCGATCATCGTCGCGCCCACCATGAACAGCCCGTCGGCGCGCGGCACGATATAAAGCGGGATGCGGGGGTGCAGCAGCCGCACCGGGCGGCTGAGCGTGATCTCCGGGGTGCGCAACAGCAGCATCTCGCCGCGCACGCCGCGCAGGTCCGGGGTCTCGCCGCGGGCCGCGAAGCCGCGGCAGTCGAGCA